>JAYTMI010000742.1:0-11766 GCA_043728625.1 Saprospiraceae bacterium
CTTTTAAAGTTCCCCGAACATGGTACTCGAACCCCTTTACTGCGTCATTCCGTTTTAGACGACACCGTTTAGGCGTTGGTTTTCCTCAGAATGACAAAAGGTATGGAGATAAATGCTGTTATACCCCTCAGTATAAAAGCATTTATCGCTCTGTTTTGGTGATAAAACAAGGATAAAAGCCCAAACTAATAACCAATAACAATTAACCAACAACCAAACAAGGCGGTGCGCGAAGAGACTGGAAGATGTAGGAACGGGAAAGTACAAAAGAGATAAAAGCAAAATGGCTTTTAACAAAAATAGCAGAAAGTCTTTCTAATTGAAAAGAAGACAGTTGGAGTTCAAAAAAGGAGAAAGTAAAATCGCAGAGAAGGCATTCATGTTGCAAACGTTCGTAGTCGTGCAAATGCAAATCACCCGCTTTGACATCGCATATTTCAAGGGCAGCGTGACTGTGTTCGACCACAATATGCCATTCCTTTGCACCAAATGCAATGAATATTAACAAGGCAAGTAGCAATCCTTTTGCCTTGAAAGCGATATGTTTTGAGTGCTTTTTCACGTTTAACTACTTGAATACGAATAGATTTGTATCATAATTTTCTCTAAAAGAAAACAAAGATACAACCAATAGTTTGGTTGTTTGGAGCAAGACTGTTTTATTTGCCCAAAAACAGAGATTTTGAAATACGTAAAAAAAACGTCAAAAGTATGAATGCTTTAAAAAGATTAGGGTTTCCACTGGATACTAAGTTGCTGATTATTCATGCCGATGATGCGGGTTTGGCACATGCTGAAAATCAGGCAACGATGCAAGCATTGGCAAAAGGATTGGTCAATTCAACCAGTATTATGATGCCTTGTCCGTGGTTTTACGAAATGTTGGAATTTTCAAAACACAATATAGCTTATGATTATGGCATTCATTTGACACTGACATGTGAGTGGAAATATTATAAATGGCAACCTGTGTTACCAATTTCAGAAGTACCGAGTTTGGTTGATGACAATGGTTTTATGCACCGCACCAGAAATGCGTTTAAAGAAGCCGCTATCCTTGAAGATGTCAGAAAAGAGTTGCACGCACAAATAGAAAAAGCGTTGAAATATGGTTTAAAACCCAGTCATTTAGACGTACACATGTACACCTTGGGTTTAAAACCTGAATTAATAGCTTTGTATAGAGAATTGGGTCAGACTTACAAATTACCCATATTGTTGAATAAACAAATCATAGATTCCTTTGGTGTTAATGCTGATGAATGTATGTTAGAAGACGATTTATGCGCTGACAATCTGTTTTTTGGGGATTATAAAGATTTTGAACACGGCGAATTGGCGGCGTATTACGCAAACGTATTGGAAAACTTACCCACAGGCTTAAACGAGATTCTAATTCATCCTGCATTTGACAGTAGAGAAATGCGCGGAATCACTATCGAACATCCCAATTTTGGTGCTGAATGGCGGCAAATTGACTATGATTATTTCACAAGTGTTGAATGTCGTTCCTTATTGGAGAAAAACAAGATTCAACTGATTACTTGGCGTATGATAAAAGATATTTTATTCAGTAAATTTTAATAATTTTCTTTGTTAATCTATCTTTTCCAACTTGAATTTGAACAAAATACATGCCTGAAGGCAATGATGAAATATCAAATTGCACAGCTTTTGTACGCATCAACTCCTGCCCTATTTCATTAAAAATTACAATGTTTTCAATAATAATATTGTCTGTTTCGACATAAAGTACCCCCTCAGTAATGAAAGGGAAAATGCGGATTTTTTCAGATAAATCAGATGAAACAGCTGTCGTTTGACCGCAAGGATTTGGATTTACCGAGCTGCACAAAGGCATAACAATATTATTAAACACCATGCCATCATAACGATAAGTTGTCAATTCAGAAACAGCATTTGGCAAACAAGAAACCGTACCCGATACTTCCAGATACTTCAAAGACTTTGGCAATTGTGGTAAACACTTTAACAAAGGGTTAGAAAAACAGCTTAATAGGATAATATTTGAGGGTAAATCAGGGATTTTTGTCAAATTATTGACCGCACAACCCAAATCGGTTATTGAATTGGGCAATAAAGGCAAGCCGTTTAAATTATTATAAGAGCAATAAAAACTTTGTAATGTATTGGGCAAAGAAGGCAAAGCCGACAGCCTATTTTGAGAACAATTAAACACTTCAAGGTTTTTGGGCAATTCGGGCAATGAGGTCAAGAGATTGCCATAACAATGAAAAACGGTTAAACCACTCGGCAAAACAGGCAATTGAATTAAACGATTGTTGGAACACCGAAAAGTCTTCAAATTATTAGGTAAAAGCGGTAAAAAAGTCAAATCATTGTCTGCTACGTTGAGTGAACTCAAATTGCTAAAGCCATGAATACCTGTCAAATCTGTAATGTGGTTTGTCAGTGTAATACTTCTAAGTGTTTGAGCCGTCGCCGTCAAATTATTAGAAGTATCAATACAAGTTGGACACTGCCATCTGATAGCCGTTACCAAATTTGTATCAACAATGTGCTGTGCTTCAAGCGAATTGTAGAGAAAAATACAAGAGAGTATGAGGGCGATTTTTTTCATGTTGTTTAGCATTTTTATTAAAAAATGAAAAAAGCGAAACGAGTCAAACAAAAGTAATAAATAAACGTTAAGCGTCTGCAAAACAGCCCTAAGTCTTAGGGTTTTTCTATTAACTTTGCGCATTACTTCACCTTATAAAAACAAATTTAATGAAAAGGTTTATTGTATTCTTAGCTATTTTGTCAACCCTTACAACTCTCTCTGCACAAGGTATTGCCTTTGAAAAAGAAGAAACAGCTTGGGCTGATGTTTTGAAAAAAGCCAAAACCGAAAATAAAATCGTCTTCGTGGATGCCTACACGACTTGGTGCGGACCTTGCAAAGTGATGTCAAAAACCATCTTCCCACAAAAAGAAGTCGGCGATGTTTTCAATGCCCGTTTTGTCAATGCAAAAATTGACATGGAAAAAGGGGAAGGTCTTGAAATTGCTAAAAAATATGGGGTTAGAGCCTATCCAACCTATATTTTTGTCAATGGCGATGGCGAATTGGTGCATCGCAGCTTAGGCAGTATGCCCGCCGAAAAGTTCATCTCTGTTGGAGAAGCCGCTTCTGACCCTGAACGCCAGTTTTATTCACTCAAAAAGAAATATGAAGGTGGAGAACGTTCTGCGGATTTCTTGAAGAATTTTGCTTTTGCCTGTGAAAGTGCTCAAGAAACAGTTTTGATACCCACTATTGTTGATGCCTATTTAGCGACGCAAAAGGATTGGTTGACGAAGGATAATATGAATTTTATTTTAAAATTCGGTACAAGTATCCAAAGCCCAATGTTTGCTTTTATGGTCAAAAACCAAGATGCTTTTGCAAAGGAATTAGATCAAAAAGACTTTAAAGCACAAATTGACCAAATGGCGTTTATAGGGATTGCGAATGCAACATATAATCGTATGAAAGGAGAATTTGATTTTGCAAAAGCAAAAGAACTGGGGGCAAAATACCTTTCTCAAGACATGCTTGATAAGGCTTTGAGCAATATGACTTTGACGCAGTTTCAGATGAAAAATGATATGCCCAATTATTTAACTCAAGCGATTTCGCATTTTGAAAAATATCCATCTGAAAGTGCACAAGAGTTGAATCAAGTGGCTTGGGCTTTTTATGAAAATTCAGACGACAAAGCTAAATTGCAAAAAGCCTTGGCTTGGTCTTTAAAATCTGTCGAAATTGATGACCAATTTGCTTTTAATGATACGGCAGCAGCCCTTTATTTCAAATTAGGCGATAAGCAAAATGCTAAAACTTATGCTGAAAAAGCCATTAAACAAGCCAAAGAAACTGGACAAGATGCTGCTGAAACAGAAGCCCTTTTGAAGAAAATTGAAGCAATGTAAATATGAATGATGAAATATGAATGATAAATGATCAATTAAGCGACATAAAATACTAAGGGGTCGCATCATTTATCATTCATCTTTCATCATTACTTTCAGGTACATATACTCCACTTTTGCTCTTGCCCACGGTGTTTTGCGTAGAAAGACGAGACTCGATTTGATACTGGGTTCGTCTATGAAACATCTAATTTTGATGCGTTTTGCCATCTTTTCCCATCCTACTTTTTCAACCAATTCTGTTAAAATAGCTTCTAAGGTTTTGCCGTGCAATGGGTCTTTGGATTCTATTTCTGTCATATTCCTTAATCTTTTACAAATTTAATTCTTGAAATGCCCCCCTCAGTATTTTCCACCTCTAAGATATAAATACCAGAAGTTAAATCACTTAAAGAAACCATTTTTTGAGTGGATTTTTGAACCAAAACGCCTTGGAAATTATATATTTTAACCGTTTTCAAGTCATTTAATCCATCAATTATCAAAACGTCTTTTGCTGGATTTGGATAAACAATCAACTTCACGTTTTTATCTTTTTTGAAAACTGCTACTGTTTTTGAATACTTAAACTGCCCATCATTATCCACCTGTTTCATGCGATAATAAATGATTTTATCGGTTGAAATTGAAGTATCATCATAAGTATAATCCAATTTTTGATTCGAATGTCCTGCCGCTTTAACCTGTCCAATCGGTGAAAACTTAGTGCCGTCTGTACTTTTTTCAATAGAAAAATAAGCTGAATTAAGTTCTGTAGTTGTTGTCCAAGCTAATCTAATACTTTGATTATCAAGTCTATGTGCATCGAAAGACAAAAGCTCAACAGGTATAATAGGCACATTTGGCAAATTAAATTTAGCCATGACTGGATAGTGGTCAGTTGTTTTTGAGCCATAACTTGTTATATAAGTTTGCGGCGAACCGACTCGGGCAGTCAGAAATGCGCTACTCATTTCATTTGAACCGATGATGTGGTCAATCATATCCGTAAAGCCAGTTGTGCTTTTTGCACCTGCATTACTGAGGGGTAGTGTAAACAGACTGTAACGTGCTGGGTCATTGATGTAGGTAATAAAAGTACTCGTATTTGTTGGTACAAAAGAAACTGTTTCATCTAAATCATCATTAAAATCACCTGACAGGATGAACGGTAGATTCGGATAAGTGGCATCTAAGACCGTTTTTAGTTTTTCAACATCATATTTTCGCATATCATAGACCTCTTGGGCTACGTTTGCGCTTGTGTTGGCTCTGCCATGAATACCTACAAAACCCATGTATCGTGTCGTGCCATTGATGTTTACATTTGCTGTCATCAAATAGGGCAAGCGACCAGAAGCCCAAAAACGGGTGCGGGTGTTCGGATAATCAGGCAATAAAGTTGTATCGTTTTTGAATTCGCTCAAAAGCGGCGTGGTTGTTACGTTGTTAAAAACAGCGTCTTTATACACAAAACACAAACGTTGACCATAAGCGTCAGCAGAAGGCGTATTGCTGTAGCTGTACTCAAATGAGCATTTGCATGAATAACCGGGCAAAGAAGCGACCATTGACTTGAAGCCAACAGAATCCGACACTTCTTCAAATTCATAAATATCAGCATTTATTGTATTTATAACTGTCTTGACATTAGCTATTTGTTGCGCATTGTCACTGGGACCCAATGTCGGATGCCCAAACCATTCAACGTTCCATGTGACAATATCCAATGAATTAGCATCTTCAAACGTGGTATCTGTCACGCCTGCGCCCGTCGTAACAAAATCTGCCGTTGACCGAGGGTACAATTGTAACGATGTATTATAAACGCCAGAAATACCCGTCACATGACCCGTTGCTGATTGAATCGCTGAACCGACAATATTATTAGAAAAAGGCGTACTTGAACTCAAAATGCGTACAGGCAAAAGACCAAAGGGATAGTTCGTATTGGCAGCATAATTACCGCCTGTGCCCGGAAAAGAGATATTTTGAATCGTGACCAACTCGCCTTCGTGTGCTGCCATTTCTGCTTGTATAATGACTAATGGAGGTGGGTTATAAGGGGGGGTATTGATTTTATTCATGCTCAATATGGTTATTTGGTCAAGTCCACTAAATGATGAGCGATAACCAAAAACCTCTACGGAATCACCTAATTGTAAGCCATAATCAACACCAATATTGGCAGAACCACTATAAACGGAGATGCCGCCTGTATTGTCTTGAATAAAAATTTGATTGGGTCCAAATTCTGTTGCCACAGTCACACGTCCACCTGTAAAAACATTTGTGCTGTTGCTGCGTGTTCTAACATTGGCAATACTTGTTCGCGTCGGTTGCGTTATGACACTACCACTCATTGCTATGTTTTTTGTTGGTACACCAGGGCTTGTTAAAGCGATATTGCCGTTGAAATTACCAGCAGTTGCACCTGTTAAACGGACATAAATGACTTTAGAAGTGACGCGACCACCTGACTGTGGAAAAGCTAATGAAGATGTATAACCACTTGATTCTGTCAGACTTATCTCATATCCTGTCGGTGCCGTAACGGTTAAATCACCCGTCAAAACAAAGCCTGATGCAATAAAACTCTTGGATACTGAGGGGGTGCCTACTAAGATAGTTGTAAAAGAAATCGAGGATTTTGAAGAGACAATGATGGGATTTGAGACATCATAGAGACTGCCACCCATCGTCAAATTATCCAACCGCCAAGTACCTGCTGAACTCGACGCACCGTATGCATAGAGTCGAAATGTAACGCTGGTTGTAATGTTTTGAAAATTAATACCTAATTCTACGACTTGAGGTGTCGCCTGAAAAGTAGCTGATGTTGTACTCGGCGACGGCGTATTTAAGTCGCTCACATAACCATCCAAGCTCGAACGCAACACCCAACTTGTTGGGCCTGTCCCTGATTTTTGGTCAAAGAAACTAATGCTGTTGACTGACATAGCATAGTTGGCATTGGGCGAGATGGTGAATTGCAGATATTTTCCTGTATTGATGGATGCACTGTTAAAGCCCGTTGTCGAAACGGCTTTATCTGTCGCACCGCCCGAAGTACCTGTCGTATAGGAAACGGTACCTAGTGACCAAGTGGCATCTGAGACTGTGCCATTTGTAGGTATGGTGGTCGCTGATGTTTGAGAATCAAATTCCCAAAGCGCCATTGTTTGTGCAAAACCTAAGGAAAAAATGCAAAAGTGTAGTGTAACAATTAATAAAAATTGTTTGAGTGTTTGGCTCATTGTGTATTGAATTAATAATAAATAATATACGTTAGTAGCTGTAAATAAATATCCTAGACACAAAAAAATGAATTGTCACAAGCACAAGCAGATGACAATTCATTTGAGTTTTAAAAATCGGTAATGATTTTTCGACTTAAGGAGAGGAGACCACTATTAGCCTAATCAGTGGTCTAAAGTAAACTTCTACGTTCATTGACATAATCACGCCAACGGTCTAATCCTTGTGCATAATCAGGCGGTAACTCTGCTTCAAATTGCATCCATTTTCCAGTTGTCGGATGTTCAAAACCCAATGAACGGGCATGAAGGGCTTGACGAGGCAAAACATCCATCGTTTTCAAGGCAAATTGCTTGTATTTTGTAAAAATCGTTCCTTTTAATATGCGATGCCCGCCGTATTTAGTATCCATAAACAACGGATGCCCAAGGTATTTCATGTGTACACGTATCTGGTGCGTCCGTCCTGTTTCCAATTTACATTCGATCAAACTGACATAATACATGGGTTCAATGACCTTATAATGGGTCACAGCATATTTGCCCTGATCGCCTTCAGGAAAAGGCACAATGACAGAATGTTCATTCGGGCTGCGCCCAATATGTACGCTGATAGTGCCTTCTAATTCGTCGGGTTGTCCCCAAACCAATGCCCAATAACGTCTTTCGATGGTATGATAAAAGAACTGACGCGCCAAATGCGTCATTGCAAACTGATTTTTGGCAACGACCATTAAACCGCTTGTATCTTTATCTATTCGATGCACTAAACCTGGACGATTGTCGGCACCTACTTCTGAATAATCAGGTATTTTGTCTTGAAAATAATAGGCTAAACCATTAACCAATGTACCTTTATAATTGCCTACGCCTGGATGACAAACAAGCCCTGCTTGTTTATTGATAACAATCACATCATCGTCTTCATAAATAATATCAAGTGGTATATAATCGGGATCAATGCGACCATGATCAGGCATTTCAGGAAAAACAATGCTGATTTGCTGCAATGGTTTTATTTTATAATTGGGTTTTACAGCCTTGTCGTCCACCAAAACCGAACCTGCACGGATGGCATTTTGAATTTTATTGCGACTGACTTTAGACAGTTTATCCGTCAAAAATTTATCAATTCGGGTCATTGTTTGACCCTTATCTGCCGTAAAACGGTGATGTTCGTATAGTTCATCGTCAGTTTGACCGACAAGTTCGTCCTGTTCCTCTCTTTCTAAGTCAGCATCTTCGGATGTCGGCATGAAGTCTTCGTTGGGTGTCATTTTTTTTTAATGGATAGTTGATAGTTGATAATGGATAGTTGATAATTATCCATTATCAACTATCCATTATCAACTTTATTAAAATATTGTGTAGAAATCTTTTGTTAATTCTCGATACCCCTCAGTATAATCGCGTTCATCGGGGCTATTTTGAATGATGAGTTCATCATGTGTAAATGTCCTATTTGACAATTCAAATTGAAGCAAAAGGCGTTCAATACCTTTGTCTGCTTTCGGACGCACATCAGAACGACGGGTCAAATAAAAACCATAAGTCCCTGCAATTTCAATGAAGCGCAATCCTTCAATTAATGGTAAAATGACGCAAAAACGCCCATTTTTATGTAAAAGCCCTCTTGTCGCATTTAACAGCTCGCCATGAGGCATTTTAACGGTGTGCCGTACATTTGTTTTGTCACCTGTGCTCGACAAAGTGCCACCCGTAAAAAAAGGCGGATTACTCACAACAAGGTCATACTTATGGGCATGCGTCTTAGCAAAGTTTTGAATCGAATCGTGAAACACATTTAATCTATCTGCAAAAGGCGAATCACTCATATTTTCACGAGCCTGTTCTACTGTCGCATCATCAATTTCGACGGCATGAATAATACAAGCGTCGTCCACAGAATTTTCTTGATTAGAATGTGCCGTTTTTTGAGCCAACATAATGGCAATAACGCCTGTACCTGTGCCAATATCGAGAATCGAATGCGCATCTTTCACTTCCGTCCATGCGCCAAGCAATACACCATCTGTTCCGACCTTCATCGCACAACGGTCTTGATGAATTTGGAACTGTTTAAATGTAAAGGGCTTGCTTACTGTATTTTTTTCTTTTAGCATACATTGAAATAAGGTTTAATCTTATGCTTTGAGCCTAAAAAGTATTCTAAAACTCATAAATTATTTGTAAATTTCATTTAGTGTCTTGATACCGAAAAAGAGCTAATTCTTTACTTTTTAGGCAAAAGATTTACCCCCCTCAGTATGAAAACGTAAAAATCACACTTTTTTAACGAAAAAAACACGTTTAATGTTTATTTTTCTCAAAATCAATTTACTAAACTTACCGCATTACTTGTATCGTTTTTGTCAAAAACTTTCCATCCAACATAAAACTAACAATGTAAGTTCCCGCAGCTAAATTACTAAGGGGTATCGTTTTCGTCAATTCACCTAATTGATTTCTATAAATGATGCTTTCCAGCGGTTGCCCATTTGTGTTCAAAATCGTTAAAATCACATCGCGTGCGAAGTCATTTTTTAAACGAATATTCAAGACATCGCTGCTTGGATTTGGATAAAGAGTGGCTTCAAAACCTTCAAGCGGCACTTCTTTTGTGCCTACGCCTTGCTCTTTCCAACGGGCTTCAAAATCTTGTAGATAAATATTAGCTACAGCCGCATCGTGAATGATGAGTGTATTTTCATCATTGACCCTCTCCGCCGTATTTGTCCAGTTGTGAGAACCTGTGATAACCATTGGATCAGAATTTATACCCGCAGGTTTGGCATCAATCAAGGCATATTTATGGTGATAAATAACTGAAGAACCACCCGCTTTGAACAACTTAATGTTCACATTATTCCTTTGCAAATAATTGATTTGTGAAGAGGAAGTGCTTGTCGTATCTTGGTCAACAAGCCCACGCACATTTGCGCCACGTCTTGAAGCATTATTGACAGCTGTGCCCAAATCAAAATAAGTGAAAATCAAAAGCGATAATTCAAGATCAACATCCGCCGTATTGACCGCATTGATGATTGACAAAGAAGTTTCGTCAGTTGGTGAAAAATAGATTTCGCACAATTTACCCGCCAATTTGACTTGTTTTGGCGTATTATCCGTCTTATCTGCGCCAAATTTGCCCAATGTTGTATTAGGATTAGCCGTTGAACTGCCCCACATTTCTTCAAATTCCATTCTGTAAACCAATGCCAATGACTTGTCTTGAATAAAAATAGCATTATTATAATCCGTATAAATTTGTCCTGTTGACCAGTTCATAGCCCCCGACATCACCCACGAGGTATTGACGCTATCGGCATCAATAATCATAAATTTATTGTGCATCAAGTCAGTTGTCGGCTTTTTAATGACTTTAAAACCGAACCCTGTTGTATCAGCAAGAACACTATTAAACGAGTTTTTATCGGCAATATACCTGACGCGAACGCCCTTCGCCGCCGCTAATTTCAATGCACCAACAATAGCCGCAGAACTATTATTATACATCGCTATATCAATCGAACTTTTGGCATTCGTGATATAAGAAACGAATTCAGATTCGCAGCGACCACCTGTTGTCGCTAAGGCTTTATTATTGATGCCTACCTTGACAGTTGTATCAACAGCATGATTGAAATAAACCCGCGTTTCGCCTGTCGAAAGTGAAGCGGTTATGACTGAAAATATCCTTGAAGAATCAGTTTTGCCATTTGCCCTTGAAAAAACACGTACATAGAGCACTTTTGAAGCCGTTTGATTGCTTACAGTGGCAGTATGGCTTTTTGTATTAGGCGTTCCTACGACCGTTGTACCTAAATCAGTTGTCGGTCCAAACTGTATTTCAGAGCTGCCTTCAATATTTGTTTGCCAATTGAGCGAGAAGCCTGTGGCAGCCAAACCTTCGACTTTTACAGGAGACGTAATGGCTATACTTTGATAGTCAATATCGGCAGAATCACGTGGTAAAAGCTGATAAGAAGACGAAAATTGTGAACAAATACCTGTTAAATTGACGGCAACAGAAGGAATTGTTTTCCCAACCAACGCACCGCCTGTTGCTATACGCACTTGAATTTCAGTACCATCCACATTGAATTTATAATTGGTGTTGCCGACAAAAGTAGGCGTTCCAGCCCCTGTGAATTGACCATTAAACAGCTTGACAAGCTTGGATTCGTTCACTTCTGCCATACCAGCAGCCGTTATACTGAGGGGGGGGACTAACACATTTGTCGTACCGATAACGCTGAATGAGGACATCGGGTCAATCTCTAAAAGGTTGTTATAATCTTTGAGCGTACCCGTTACTTCAATCGAATCACCGCGATTCGTGGTCGAAAAAGTAGGCACTGTTGCATTTGAATAATAGGCGCATAAAGCTCCAGTCGCATCTTGAAAATAGCGAATAGTCGTGCCTAATTCGTTACTATTTATAACACGTCCGCGCACTGTAACGACCGTTCCAGCCGGTTTTGCTCTCGCTTCTGATATGGTGATAAATTGCGCTGTGGTGACATAACTGAAGCTCAAAAGAGCAACAAATAGGGTAATTATTTTTTTCATTTTAATGTTTTTATGAATTTTT
>JAYTMI010000743.1:0-4856 GCA_043728625.1 Saprospiraceae bacterium
GGCATCCATAAACACTAATTTTTTAGGCACAACGACGGGCGTAAAAAGGTTAGCATCAAAGTTTTGAAAGCCACCAATACCGACCCGTTTCATCCAATCCAAATCTTTTTGGATACCGTTTTTGGTGATATTGCCGTTCATCCAATGCCACCAAACACGAGGTTTGGCAGCATTGGGAGGTGTTTGCAAGTTTTGCAAAAGTGGGTTTCTGATTTTACCAGAATGTACCATTTGAGCGTCTATTTTTACCATTAAAAGTAAAAAAACAAACAGGCATATATTTCTCATTTTATAAAATTTTAATGCTTTTTAAACTGCATAACGCGCGCATCTTTAATGATGCCTTTCCAATTCATACCAAAACCGAAGTCATAAATACCCCCCTCAGTATCTTGGTGACATTTCATGTCTTGTGGCGCATCTTCGGCTTGTTTTTCAACAGTTGACATATCGGCAGGCATTTGCATAGGCAACAATCCAGAAGGTTCAACTTTACCAGATATAATATCCAAAACAGCTTGTTCTTGCACTCTGAAATTGATAAGCGTTGCGTCAACTTGTTTGTCCAACTCGCTGAAAATCATCGGATTATCCATCGAGATAGAGACAATAACAGGTTTACCTTTCATCTTAGCGTAGGTTTCTGTCACCATACCTAAATCGGTAATATTCGTCGCTTTTACTGTTTTTCCATTGTGGCTGCGGTTGGTGAACGTTTCCATTGGGTCACCTCCTGCAATACTTGTTGGTCGGGCTTCAGTAGCGGTGTATTCGCCATATTGGAGGCTAATCGGTACATAACCTGTTCCGCCTTTGCGAATATCGGTACTGTCATAGCCGTTACCCGTATTTGGATTATTGATAACCACTAAAGCAAAATCTGCTTCATCGGGGTTATCCGTTGTATTATAGTATTTTTTAACAATATTCATACTAATCGGATAATCCAATTTTTCAGGTGTCAATTCACCCAAAAAATTCCTTGAAGCGGGTGTGAATTTCTTAGGAACATACACCGTTTTGCCTGTTTTTAAAGGCAATACTTGTTGTTTATTTTTTAATAAAACAATGGATTTCAGTTGTGCCTCGAATCCTTCTTTCATAAAATCAGGATTGCCCACGGTTTTTTTCGTGTTTTCAGCATTCAAATAGGGATTTTCAAACAAACCCACACGGAAAATATTGTTCAATAAACGCACAGCAGACTGTTCCATACGTTGGCGCATCCATTTTTCACCATGTTCTTTAATGCCCATTTGATAGGCTTCGAGGATGGGAGCCGCTTCATTATTGCCCCCAAATTGGTCAACACCTGCCATTAGGATTTTATAATGCCGCTGTGCAATCGTCAAAAGTTCAACACCATGTGGTTTGCCGCCTGTAAGATTATCCATTTGGGTTTTATTGCCCGTAATGCTCCAATCGGTACAAACTACGCCATCGTATTTATATTTTTGGCGCAATAAATCGTTGATAATGTAGCTGTTATAACTATTTCCGACATTCTCTTTGTTTTTAATGTCTTGATTGAAAGAAATAGTATAATAAGGCATCACCGCCGAAGCCATTTTGGTTTTACCTTTCAATTTGAACGCCCCTTCAGTAAAAGGGATAAAATGCTTCGCAAATTGACCTGCTGGATAAACGGCAAACTTGCCAAAACCCATGTGGGCATCTCGACCCGCTTCACCTGAACCACCGCCAGGCCAATGTTTTACCATAGCATTCACGCTGCCATAACCCCAACCGTCTTTAAGTTCTTGTGCGCCTTTTGAGGTCTGAAAACCATCGCAATAGGCTTGCGCCATAGCCGCAGACAGGTAAGGATTTTCGCCAAACGTACCGCTTACTCTATTCCAACGTGGGTCAGTCGCAATATCCACTTGTGGTGACAATGCCGTAGCGATGCCTAAAGCGCGATATTCCATAGCGGCAACTTGTCCAAAACGTTCCACTAAAGCAGGGTCAAAGGTCGCAGCCATGCCCAACGAAGCAGGCCACATCGAAATGCGCCCACCTGCACCTGCGTTAAATTCCATATTTGAAACCGTGCCATGCCGCGGGTCAGAACTATTATTGGCAGGAATACCAACGCCAATACCTTCGCAAAAGGCTTGAATATTGTTGTTCCAAGCGGCGGCTATTTCGGGCGACTGTACTGTGGTGATAAGAACGTGGCGTAAGTTGTCTTTTTCTAAAAAAACTTTTTGTTGGTCGGTCAATAGAGATGGGTCTATTTCGCCTTGTTTGAATGGTTTACCATTATAAGTTCCTGCAAAATATCCGCCTGCCCTTGCGGGAATAGATTGGTGACGGCTGTACAACATCAACCCTGCGATTTGCTCAATCGTGAGTTTAGATGCCAAATCTTTCGCCCGTACATCAGCTGGCAAACGCCAATCTTCGTACTTATCGAGTTGACCGTTTTTATTCAAATCTTTGAATTGCAAACCATTGACGGTCAATAATTTGATACCTGAATTAGGCGAATAGCCTAATGTTTGCCCTGCCTTATTTTTTACTAAAACAAAGGGTACTGATTGGCTCGAAGCTGTGTTGGAAACGGCGAACAAAGCCAAAAGTAAAAGGCTGTTTTTGATATTTTTCATTCTTATTATTATTCCTTAGTGAAAACCAAATTTCTTTAATCCTTCATGGCTGATTTTAATCGCTTCGAAAGCCTTCATATCAACAGTCGCGTCTTGCTCAACAAGGTAATATTTCATGCCTGATACATTTTTCTTTGCAAGTATTCGGGCAAAATCTATCGTACCTGTGCCGATAGGTGCGAAGCGACCTTGTGTATCCATATCCTTAACATGCCAGATTTTGAACCGACCTGGATATTTTTCAAAATAAGCAACTGGGTCAGCCCCTGCTTTAGTCACCCAATATAAATCCATTTGAAAATTGACATATTTAGGGTCAACTTTAGTCAGGAAATATTCAATGGGTACAATGCCTTTTGCATTCTTTTTAAATTCAAAATCGTGGTTGTGATACAGTAATTCTAAACCCGCAGCCTGACATTTTTTCCCAACCGTATTTAAAAAATTGACGACAAAATCAAGGTCGTCGTCCATACCCATCGTGCGTGTTGCGGCATCGTATTTAAAACGTCCCATAGGCGGAACGGGAATGACAAAATATTTGAAACCCGCCGCTTTGACATCTGCAATCATCTCATCGGCATTGTCCAAAGTGGCTGTGGGTTGATGCGTACTGATGGGCGTTAAACCCAATCCCTGCACATAGGTTTTGAATTCTATTGGCGACATACCATAAAATTTTCCTTTGTCATATCCTGCAGATTCAATGTTTTTGTAGCCCAGATCAGCTACTTTTTTGAGACTTGCCTTCGCGTCAGTCTTCATGTCGTCTCGGATGGTATAAAGTGCCAATCCGCCGTATTTGTTACTGCATGAGGTTAGGAAAAAGAGCGCGAGAAAGAGCCATTGGAAACTTGATTTTTTTTTCATAATAGAGTTTTTTTATACTTTTTTTATTATTGTGAATAATGTATGAATAGTGTTTTTTCAAGAATCTAAACATCAAACGAAGGGCATAAACAACAATGCCATTCTTAATTGTCAGATTTTAGGACAATAATAAACTGAAATTCTTGTATGACCAAACTTGTCTATTGCCCCCTCAGTATTTTTACCGTTTTTTCAGCATTTTCGAGGTTAATATCTGTCACAACGACCTTTGCGCCTTCTTTGCCAAAAGCCAACGCCGTTGCTCTGCCGATGCCCGAACCTGCGCCTGTGACAAGGCATACTTTGTTTTCAAATCTGTTCATTTTTTCTTTTTTGTGAACACATAGGCGCTGTGTTTCTTTATTTTCGAATTCTTTAACCGTTGCATCCCCCCCTCAGTATCATTGCTCGACACGGCGACTTGTGCGCCTTGTGCTTCGGCAATTGCCTTGCCCATGCCGCTGCTTGCACCTGTTACGAGAGCAACTTTACCTGTTAAATCGAACAAGTTTTTCATGAAATTCGTCTGATTAATGTCCCCTGAAATCCTGTAAGGCTTTGCCATTTAACATATACGCAATATAGACGCTATTGAGGGTAATGACTAAATAGATACACAATAAGTCATATTATAGCAAAGTTCTTTGTTTTCTCTGTATCATTGTAGGCTTAAAATAGCTTTTTATATGCAATATCAATCCATATTGCGCAATTTGGAGATAAAAGAACAAGATGGGTCTCAATCATTCCTGATACTAACTTTTGAGAGAGCCTCCTTCTTGGTTTATACCTTGCTTGATGAGTTCTGAATTATGACTTTCGAGGTTCGCCAAAACAACTAATTGCATATCTGAAGCGGTGTCCCTAATATTTCCTGGGGTTTCGGGGTGTTGCAGATGCCATTCTGCTTCATATCGAATAAAACTTTATTCAAAAGGTCGGCTTCTGAAGCATAAATAAGGGATTGATGTTTCGAAGGCAGCGCATACTGAGGGGTCATGTGTTTCTGAATCGCATTGGTTTGAATATGATAGTTAATTTTATAAATTAATTTTCTATTCAATGATTCAAAACGCGTCAGGGCGCAATATTTTAACCGCTAAATAAAAAGCTGCTTTGATACTCGGATTTTGAAGATTTTCACTCACTGATTTATTGGCATCATAGATGGTTGACAAACCGGCTCTTTGAATATGCTCTATTGCCTCTTGCTCCAGTGCCTTATCCATAGCAATCAAGGCTAAAATGCGTTTTTCTTCTTTCAAAAAAGCTTCTTTTCTTTTTTCGTTGATACTTTGTTGTTTTTCATGTTCTTTCTGTTGCAGCTCTTGGGTACGTTGTTTGGCAGCCGCTTGTTTTTGGCTTTGCGCCTCTTTT
>JAYTMI010000744.1:0-3740 GCA_043728625.1 Saprospiraceae bacterium
GTTTTAAACGGCTCATCTTTCTGCTGTTTTTTCAAATCAGCGAGGAAAGGTGATAGTTCTTCTAGTTCTTTTTCAAATTCTCTTTTCATATTTTCTGAATATTTTAATCAATTTCTATTCCTTTAAAAAACGCCTCAACTTTCTTTGCGGCATGGTGGTAAGAGGCTTTTAATGCACCCACCGAAGTATCTAAAACGACTGACATTTCTTCATAAGGCATTTCATCGTAATACCGAAGGTTAAAAACCGCCCGTTGTTTATCAGGCAATAACGCAATCGCTTGTTGCAATTTCAACTGAATATAGTCACCATCAAAAAACGTATCAGCCTTCAATTGATTCGCTACGCGGGCGTTGTCAGGGTCGTCAATCGTATCGGTTTCTTTGCGATTTCGGCTGTTCAAAAACGTTATCGCTTCGTTTGTCGCTATGCGATAAAGCCAAGTAAACAGCTTCGATTTGCCTTCAAAACGCTCAATATTTCTAAAAACCTTGATAAAAGTGTTCTGAATCACGTCATTCGCATCATCATGGTCAAAAACCATTCGGCGCACATGTCGGTACAACGGCTCTTGAAAAGTCTGCATCAAAAGTCGAAACCCACGCTCATGGGTCGCATCTGTTGACAGCAGTTCCATAATGTATTCGTCTGAAAATTGTTCCTTCACGTTTTGACTGATTTTAATTTTTTGACTCAATTTAGAAAACAAGGTTTAATTTCGCCGTAACTATTTCGTATTTACAGGCAAAAATGGCTGTATTATTGTTTAAAAGACCACAGATTTTACTGATTCAACAATATAAATAATGACGCATACCATATTAATAGATTGCTCCGATGCCAAAGGTTTAGTGCATAAAGTATCGGGCGTTTTGTATCACAATGACTTAAACCTCATCAGCAACCATGAATTTGTGGAAACTAAAACGGGTCGCTTTTTTATGCGGACTGAAATTGACGGTGCAATGGACGCTGACCGTATTCGCAACGGTTTGATGGGTATTTTGCCCGACGATGCACATATTTCAATTTCAGAAAATCGCAAAAAGCAAGTTGTCATATTGGTTACTAAAGAGCATCATGCCCTTGGGGAGCTGCTTATTCGACATCAATTTGGCGAATTAAACGCTGAAATTTTGGCAGTTATTGGCAACCATGATATACTGAGGGGGTTCGTTGAGCAATTCGGTTTGTCCTTTTTTCATATTTCCCACGAAAATATAACGAGAGAAGAGCATGAAACAGTCGTTTTAGAAAAAATAAAGGGGCTAAAACCCGATTATATCATCTTAGCAAAATACATGCGTGTACTCACATCACATTTTGTTGAACATTATAACAATCGGATTATCAATATACATCACTCCTTTCTACCTGCTTTTATAGGTGCAAATCCTTATCGTCAGGCATGGTCGCGGGGCGTAAAAATCATCGGTGCAACGGCTCATTTTGTCAACGATAACCTCGACGAAGGACCGATTATTATGCAGCAAGTCATACCGACTGACCATTCACACTCGCCACAAGAAATGGCACAGATGGGGCGTGATGTTGAAAAAATTACCTTAGCAAAGGCTCTGAAATTGGTTTTTGACGACCGCGTTTTTGTGAGTGGTAATAAGACGATTATATTTGATTGAGGAGTCGAATGACCCCCTCAGTATCAGAAGGTGAAAAACGTTGCCAAAAATCATTTTTCCGAAACCAAGTCATCTGCCTTTTAGCATAATTACGGGTATGTTGTTTTATTTTATCAACAGCTTCATCAAGGGTCATTTTGCCATCAAAATGGGCAAAAAGCTCTGTATAGCCGACTGTTTGTAAGGCATTTAAGTCTTTGAAAGGATACAATGCTTTAGCTTCGTCGAGCAAACCTTCTGCCATCATTAGGTCAACGCGGCGGTTGATGCGGTCATAAAGAATAGCTCGTGGCATTTCGAGGGCTATATATACAGGTGTAAAATTGCGCTCAACTTTGTTGCCTGAAAGATAACTTGAAAAAGGTTTGCCGCTTGCTTTCCAAACCGACAACGCACGTATGAGACGCATGGGGTTATGAATGTCTGCTTTTATAAAATATTCATAATCAATTTCTTGTAACATTTTTTGAAGCGGTTCAATGCCTTGTTTTTCAAAAATACCCTCAAATTCGTCGCGGATAGGGGGGGGTACTTCTGGGAACACATCAAGCCCTTCGCAGACCGCCCGAATGTACAAACCGGTGCCACCGACCATGATAGCCGTGTCGTGTGTTTCAAAAATCGTTTCCAAAACAGCGAGGGCATCGCGCTCAAAATCACCCACCGAATAGGCATCGTGAATGGAAAGATTACCGATAAAATGATGCTTGGCTTTCGCTAAATCACTAAGTTGTGGCTTCGCTGTGCCGATAGACATTTCTTTATAGAATTGTCGAGAGTCGGCAGACAGAATCTCTGTACCAAAGTGTTGCGCGAGTTGAATCGCACAATCGGTTTTGCCGCTTGCCGTCGGACCGCCAATAATGATGAGTTTCTTTTTGACTGACATGAGGTGCGAAATTAGGAAACTTTTTAATTTTGCGTTAAACGCAATTCAAAAATCAAAAAAATAATGCTTATGTACTTGATTATCAATGAAAAAAAGAGAAACGGATAATAAAAACCAACTATGAAACTATATCATATCGTGCGTCCTGTCGTGACGTTGGCATATAAAATTTATTTTAAAAAAATATATTTCACGGGTGCAGAGAACATACCACAAGGGAAACCTGTGATTTTTTCTGTCAATCATCCGACTGGTTTTTTTGAACCCACCTTGTTGGCTTGTGTCTTTTGGGAATGTGAGTTTTACTTTATCACACGGGGCGATATGTTTAAAAAGCCGTTTTATCGCCGCATTCTCGAAAATTTATTGATGATTCCGATTTATCGTTTTCGAGATGGTTTTGAAAATTTACGTCAAAACGCTGCTATTATGGACAAAATCCGCGATATGTTGGGCGAAAACAAAGCCATTATGATTTTCAGCGAAGGCACGACGATAACCGCTAAACGTTTACATCCGCTTCAAAAAGGTTTGGGGCGTATGGCTTTCAGTAATTATGAAAAATATGGCGACCTCGATTTGCAAATTGTCCCGATTGGCATGACTTATAGCGACCCGCATACACCGCGTGGCGAAGTGATGATAAAAGTCGGTGCACCGATACCCCTCAGTAATTACTACGATATTCATGCGCAAAACGCATCAAAAGCGATCAATAAATTGACTGCAGATGTGGAAGTGGCTATGAAACCGTGTCTCGTTCATATAGCAAAAAAAGAAGATGATGATTTAGCGGAAAAGCTGCTATTGTTGTACCGCAATTCGTTTCCACAACCCGCTTTTCCGCTTATGGCACGTTCCACGAGAAGGCTATTAGCGCAGCAGGAAATGGTAAACAATTTAAACGAAATGACTGACAATCAACGCCTTACGTTGACAGAAAAAGCAAATGCCTATTTTTCAAAATTGCAGTCAAAAGGTTTAGAAGATGTGGCAGTGGCTCAACCATATCATGCCCGATTTAAAAATACATTGGCACTCATCATTGGCTTTGTACCGTTTCTGATTGGTTGGTATGGGCATTATTTGCCGAATTGGTATAGTCGAAAAATACGCGATGAACGGGTGCCGTATTTAGAATTTAAAGGACCTGTTATGGCGGGTGTCGCTTTGGGAGCGACGTTAGTGCAGTACATCGTTTTACTCATCTT
>JAYTMI010000745.1:0-5869 GCA_043728625.1 Saprospiraceae bacterium
ATTTTAAACAAACGGATATTCGCATAAAAGCTAAAGCGGGTAAAGGACGCGATGAAAAAGGTAAAGAAGTCAATACAAACATTACTTTTCCGTTTAAAAATTCTCAAACAGTATCGGAAACTCGTTTTGTTAACTTTACAAATCGAAACCTAAATAGCGAAGCAAAGGACAGCAGTGATATTAAGTCACGAGTTAGAGACCTACGCGGTGTCAGCCTTGATATGGAACTTGAATTGACACCCGATGCCGAAGCGACTTTAGTTTTTGACGAAATAGCTGGAGACAATATCAAAGCACGTGGCACAGGTAATTTTAGAATGACTATTGACCGTTCTGGAAGTTTGGGTATGAATGGTGAGTACCGTATCGAACGGGGGGATTATTTATTTACTTTGCTACGTTTGGTCAATAAAAACTTTAATATCAAACGTGGTGGTACGATTCGTTGGAATGGTACGCCTTTCGATGCGACGCTTGATATTGATGCAGAATATAAGGATTTGACGACTTCTCCTTATAATTTCATTTCAGAATACGTCAATACGCGAGATGGAACAGAAACTGCGAGCCGTAAACCGACAAGAGTAGATTTGACTTTGAAACTAACAGGCGACTTGCAAAAACCTGATATTAATTTCAATCTCAGCTTCCCACAACTTCAGGGACAGTTGAAATCGTATGCAGAAACAAAGCGGAGGTTGTTGCAACAAGACGCAAACGAACTCAATAAACAGGTGTTTGGTCTCATCGTTGTTGGCTCATTTTTGCCGTCGGAGTTTGGTGTGTCGCAAATCCGTTCAGGGGGCATCAACACGCTGACAGAAACAGCGTCTAATGTCCTGTCGAACATGCTCAACAAATTGGTTAAAGAATATATAACAGGTTTGGACATCCAAGTTGGGTACAATTATTATCAATATGACCTCGTTGATGCAGCAAATCCGCTTGCGATTGGTACAGGACAGCAGTTCCGACTGCGGGGTAGTTATACCGTCAACGACCGCATAACGATTAGTGGCGGTGTAGGTGTTGACCAAGGCGAGTATGTACAAGCCATATCTGCTAACAACAGCAATGTTTTTGTCGGCAGCGACTTCTATCTGGACTATGATTTGAGTAAAGACAGACGTTTGAAATTGCGTGTTTCGTATGTACGAGACCAAGACATTCAAGGGCGAAGGGATAAACCTGCGGTCGGTCTCCGTTTCCAACAAGAGTTTAATTCAATAGAAGAGTTATGGAAAAGTTTGAATGTTAAAAAGAATCAAGAGACTAAAAAGACGGACAGTATTCAGTGATAATGTATTGTTTTTCGAATAAGAACAAGGCGCAAGATAAAAACTTGCGCCTTGTTGGAATATTTTAATTGTCTAAGATTTTAAGTTTTTCCTTAATTTCTTCTACGGTCATTTGTTTATAATTGAGTTTAATTTCTAAATTATCCTTTGCGGTATTTTCTTCTATTGCAATGTAAGGTTCACCTTCTACAACTTTTAAAGAAACCACAACGAAAGCTTCATTGCGAGGAACCAAATTGACGCTTGAACTACCATCAGGCATACTACTACTTACAACGACTACTTTACGTTTTTTTACTATGATTTTATAGTTCGCATACGTATTTGCTACTGTTTTTTTATCGGTAACAACTTTTAATTCTACTCTTTCTGCAACATTATAAGCATCACAATTTAACCACCCTAATTGCGGAAGCGGAATGGCTTTTTCGAATTGTTTTTGTCGGTCAAGAGCATTAATTTGCTGTTCATTTAAGCTAATTAACCTAAATCTTATCGTCATCAAACTGTCCCATTTTCGCCCATCTTGATTTTTCAATTCACTAAAAGTATTAACACCATATATTTTATACGCTTCCATATATGTCGCCTTATGTATTTTCTCTAAAGGCATATCTTTCGGTAAATTAGGTCTGTCGTTTAGAAACATCGCCATAGCACCACAAGTATTGCTCATATTTGGTCTGACTGTAAATCCATCGAATTTATTTTCATTAACCAATAATGGATAACAACCTGATGTGTCGCATAACTCCTTGATTGTGATAGGTTTATTCGTTTTTTCATTCAATATCAAATAAGGTCTAAACGCTGCATCTGTATTGGCATAAATGGTCGTAATTTCCTCTTTTTCTCCTTGTTTACTGAGGGGTGTCCAATTCATCTCCCCATTCTTTTGCATATTCCTTTCTCCCGAAAAAAGTTGCATTCCATCCAATTGACTTTCTTTAGAATTGAATTGTACTTGTAAATTTCGTTGTAAACTCAATTTTTCGCCCTTGTAATTGGCTTCGGTATAAATCATACCGCCTGTTTGCAGCATTTTGTCGCCCGACATGGTGTTCAAATTATCTCTAATAATGTCCGAAAACGAGTAGGCTTCTTTAAGTTTGAAATCAACAACAGTACCATTGGGTACACCCGCAAAAGCATTTTTCGGAATGACTAAAACCGTACCTTTTGCCCCTCGAATAAGAGTGTCTTAGTTGTATTGATTTTGAAGGTTTGAATAGGTGTAGCTAATTCTCTGTAAAGACCAAAAAGGTTCTCTGTTTTGACGTTTGAAGCTGCATTTACTGAGGGGGTGTTTTGAACAAAAGTTACATTAATGTCCACACGGCGGTTTTGTTTTTTACCTTCTTCTGTGGCATTGTCGGCAATGGGTTGAGCTTTTCCCAAAGCAAGAGTCGTCATTTTGGCGGTATTTACTCCTTTTTGTTCTAAGAACTTGTGGACGGTTTGCACACGACGTTCTGCTAATACGTTGTTGTGTTTATCAGAACCATCGGCATCGGTAAAACCTTTCAACAGGATTTGGAACGTTGGATTTTTGTTCAAAAAGTCCATGACTTCCAAAAGGTTGGCTTCTTCTTGTGGTTTGAGTTCTGATTTGTCTTTATCAAAAAAGACGCTGCGTTGTAAATTGGATTGAGCTAAAACCCCTACAATACTGAGGGGTAACAAAACGGCGGAGAGAATGAGGCTTTTCATTGTTAAAGAGTTTGAAATTGTTGAAGAAATTTGGTTTAGAAAAACAAACTTCAAACGTCTTTAATTTTAGGATTATTCTTTGTTAACAAAAAAAAAAAACACCCCCTCAGTATCTGATGTCTGAGAGGGTACTTTTATAAGTAGTTCAATATAAAAATGTCGATTATTTATATTGAACTACTTATCTATTCCCAAGGGAATTTAAGCAAATACTTCTGTTCCTGCGAAGTGAAAAGAACCTTCAATTGCTGCATTCTCATCAGAATCTGAACCATGAACAGCATTTTCGCCGATGCTGGTTGCATATTTTTTGCGGATTGTACCTTCTGCTGCGTTTGCAGGGTTTGTCGCACCGATGAGTGTACGGAAGTCCTCAACAGCATTGTCCTTTTCGAGGATAGCGGCGACGATTGGACCACTTGACATAAACTCAACCAATTCGCCATAAAAAGGACGGGCTGCGTGGATAGCGTAAAATTCACCTGCTTTTTCAGCAGAAAGTTTTGTGTATTTCAAAGCGACGATTTTGAAACCTGCTGCATTGATGTCGTTTAAAATTGCGCCAATATGACCATTTTTAACCGCATCGGGCTTAATCATCGTGAAAGTTCTATTAGTTGCCATAACAAATCGAGATTAGAAAACTTAAATTAAATAATTGACTGTGAATGATTTATGTGAATAAAGTTTTTGATTGTGTTCAAAAGTTTCTTTTCACGCCGCAAAGGTATATTTTCCAGTAACAGATTTTATGGAATTGTTAAAAAAAATCAAATCATTCATTCAAAATATCTTGATAGCACAATAACAAAATATCATTTTGCTAATCAAGGTTTTTTTGTGACATTTGCACCTTCAAAAAAGCAAGTTATGATAATAGCTGATGTAAAAGAACTTTTAGGAACACCCAAACGTGTATGTATTACGTCCCATCGAAACCCCGATGGCGATGCGATAGGCTCTTCATTGGGCTTACATCATTATTTAATTCAATTAGGTCATGAGGTAACGGTTATATTTCCGTCGGATTTTCCAGAATTTTTTAGTTGGTTGCCCGATTCTGATAAAATTGTGATTTCTGATACAGACTTGTTTCGTGCACGGACGGCTTTGCAAAGCGCAGAAGTCATTTTTGCACTCGATTATAATGCACTCGACCGCGTTGATAAAATTGGGGAGATTATTAGACCCCTCAGTAAAATCCCAAAAATTTTGATTGACCATCATCGAGAACCTGAATTGTTTGCGGATTTTATGTTGTCAGATATTACAGCGTCTTCAACGTGTGAATTGGTTTACGACTTTATTCACTTGCTCGATGATGCCGATAAAATAACGACAACAGTTGGCGACTGTCTTTATACGGGCATTGTGACGGATACAGGTTCTTTTAAATTTGCCACTTCACCTAAATTATTTCGTGTTGTAGCCAATCTTTTAGAGCGTGGTGTCGAGGATTATCGCTTGCAGGACTTAATTAACAATTGTTTACCTGAGAGAAATTTACGTCTGCTCGGTCATTGTCTTGCCAATAGGATGGAAATATTATCTGAATATAAAACCGGTATTATTGCTTTAACAAAAAAGGATTACGAAACTTTTGATATACAACGGGGTGATACTGAGGGGATAGTCAACTATATGCTTTCGATGCAGGATGTAAAATTGGGTTGTTTTATTATGGAACAACCGACGATTGTAAAGATTTCGATGCGCTCAAAAGGTGATTTTAATGTGCAAGAAATGTGTCGTGACCATTTCAACGGTGGCGGTCATAAAAACGCTTCGGGCGGCTACTCGCATCAAGGGTTGAAATTTAATATTGAGAAACTTAAAAACCTGTTGCCCATCTATAAAGATAAATTAAATAGTTAAATGGTTATATTGCTGAATTGCTATTTAAAGTATACAACACACCAACAATTCAACCATAGAGCCATATAACAATACAACCATACAACAATATAACAATTATTAATTAAAAATTCTTTGATGAAAAATTTTAAAAATCTCTTTTTATTGCTCATTATCGTTGCATCAGTTGCAGCTTGTAAGAAAAAAACGCCAAGTGGTTTTGCTTATACGATACACAAAGCGGGTACAGGTGCAACTGCCAAAATTGGCGACGCCGCTTTTTATGATGTGCTTTTGCACAAAGACGACTCTTTGATGTTCTCAACAATTACAGAAGGACAACCAGCGCGTTCGATGGTGGAAGACCCTAAAACAGCAAAAGACCCTTTTTTCAAATTGACTCAAGAAGCTCTTTTGACATTAAGAGAAGGTGATTCAGCGACTTTTATCATGCCTTTGGATACTTTCAAAGTTAAACCCCAAGGATTAGAAGATGCAAAAGCGGCTAAATTGACTATCATTTTGCGTAAAGTAAAATCAAAAGCAGATGTTGAAAAACGTCAAACAGAATTGAAAGCTTTATCTGAATCTATTGAAGCTGCAAAACCGACATTCATCGCTCGTGCAAAAGCGGTTGCAGATTCGACAACAACGATTGCTAAAAACTTTGGTGCGGGTAAATTGCCAGCAGGCGTTATCGAGTTGCCTTCTGGTTTGAAGATTGCTATTTTGCGCGAGGGTACAGGTGCATTGCCTAAAAAAGGCAAAGTCGTACTTGTTAACTACTATGGTGCGTTGAAAGACGGTAAGAAATTTGACGAATCTTATACACGTGGTGAGCCTATAAACTTCCCAGTCGGTGGTGGTCAAGTGATTCCGGGTTGGGACGAAGGTTTGATGAACATGAAAGAAGGCACAACGGCTATTTTGTTTGTTCCTTCAAAATTGGGTTATGGCGACCGTCCATCGGGTCAAAAAGGAGAGATTCCAGCTAACAGCGATTTGAT
>JAYTMI010000746.1:0-2273 GCA_043728625.1 Saprospiraceae bacterium
GGATTGAAAGCCAAATAAACCGACATCACCAATGCACCCACAGCTGGAGCAGCCCGCAACATACCAAAACCCTCGGGACCCACCTCTAAAATATCCTTCGCAAACGCTGGTAACAACGCCACTGCCCCACCGAACAATACGGCAAACATATCGAGTGCCAAAGCACCATATAAAACTTGATTTTTTTGAACAAAAACCAATCCGACACGAACGCTGTCGAAGAAGCCTTCTCTTTGCGGTTTGACACCTTCTTCTTCAATTCTGGCTTTAAAACGGCTTTTAACCGTCGCAATCAATCCCAAACCAATAAACGCCAACACGACAACGACGGCATAAGACGACCATGCACTGTGATGCAACCCACACAACAAACCACCTACCGCAGGACCGCCGACAGAAGAAATGTGCCATGTCATTGTCGTCCAAGTCGCTGAATTGGCATACAGTTCTGGCGGCACCAATTGTGCTGCAAAAGCGGACTGTGCAGGTCCCAGAAAGCCCCGTACAAAACCCGTTGCCCCAATGAGGATAAAAATGGGCATAATACTTACACTATCAATGATATACGCCCAAGAACTACTGAACATATAAAGCCCCAAAGCACACAGCGCATAAAAAAAAATGCACACCAAAATGATTTTACGGCGGTCAAAAATATCGGCAATATAGCCTCCTATAAGGGTGACGATGATGAACGGAATGAACTCCGCCAAACCAATCAGCCCAAGAGAAAGCGCATCTTTGGTGTGCTCATATATCTGCCAACCGACAGATGTACCGAGTATATTGATACCAAACGTGATGCACATGCGTCCTAAAACGTAGAAGCGAAAATCGCGGATTTTAAGTGCCTCATGCGGCGAGGCCTTTTTCGATAGACTCATTATTGTCGGATTTTAGTCCGCAAAGGTAATTTTTCATTTATGTAGAGGCGTAAAATTTTGCGTCTCTTGAAAATTAGATACAATATTTTGTATACTTTAAGAATGAGAAGCAATATTTTGCGTCTCTACTTGAACCGTTTTTTTAACTTTGCCAAAAATAACGATTAACAGAGCTGTCTAAATTTATGGGAAAGAAAAACATCGCCCTCGTCACGGGTGGTTATACGGGCGAATATGTCATTTCAGTGGCTTCAGCAAAAGTGGCTGAAAAGTATATAGATGCGTCAAAATACAATGTGTATAAAATCATCATTGACCGCCAAAAATGGGCGCATGAAACAGCCGATGGTCAAGAGGTTTTGGTTGACCGTTCTGACTTTACATTGACAATCAATGGGAAACACATCACATTTGATGCTATTTTGATGATTATCCATGGTGTTCCAGGCGAAGATGGTAAATTGCTCGGCTATTTTGACATGCTCGGTTTGCCTTATACAAGTTGCGATGCGGCGACTTCTGCATTGACGATGAACAAGCGTTTTACCGTTGCTGTTGCACATTTTGGCGGCATCAAAACGGCAAAATCGCTGCATATTTTCAAATCGCACCCCCTCAGTATTGAAGCCATTTTATCCGATTTGACATTACCCGTTTTTGTGAAACCGAATAGTGGTGGCTCATCTATTGGGATGAGTCGGGTCGAAAAAGCAGAAGATTTGGCGGCTGCCTTAGAAAGAGGGTTTAAAGAAGACGATCAATTATTGATTGAGCAATTCATAAAAGGACGTGAATTTACGGTAGGCGTTATGCGGTCACGCGGCGAAATTGTCGTTTTCCCGATTATAGAAATCAGACCTAAAAAAGCCTTTTTTGATTTTGAAGCCAAATACGAAGGGGCAAGCGAGGAGTTAATTCCTGCGCCGATTGATGACAATCAAGCCCAGATACTGAGGGGGGTTGCAAGCAAGGTTTACCAGATATTGAACTGCCGTGGCATCGTCCGCATTGATTTTATATGGAATGAAGACGATGACCAACCTTATATGCTCGAAGTCAATACCGTTCCAGGGCAAACGGATGCGAGTCTTGTTCCGCAAATGGTTAGAGAATTTGGTTGGACAATGACAGAATTTTATTCAAGACAATTAGAAGAAATAATTTAAAAAATGGCAAACAGTTTTTTTGAAAACATCAAAGAGAAGACGAAAACCTTTGGACGCGAGGTTTGGTATTTTATATCAAGCAAAATCTTTCTGTTCAATTTTGCAAAGATGATGGGCATTGTTGCAGGACTCCTGTTTTTGACAATTTGGGGAGTAAAATGCTTTTCCAGACATGGAAAATCGACAAAAGTGGGTAACTACGTTAATAAAAATGTAAAAGAGG
>JAYTMI010000747.1:0-2078 GCA_043728625.1 Saprospiraceae bacterium
GAAAGAAAATATGTTTGATGAAAAAATCACAAAGTTTTGGAATCTTAAAAAAATAATAATGCCCGACATCCACGAAGGAAGTATAATTGAATTGGAATACAATATTTCTGGTGGCTATTTGGGTGATTGGACTTTTCAACGTGATATTCCTACAATGTGGAGTGAATATAAAATGAGTGTGCCAAAAGTTCTGAAGTTTTCTCAAATCGGTCAAGGGACTACGCCTTATATGGTCAGTTCGCAATACAACGATCGAAAAACTTATTCTGTTGTTACACAAGAGAGCTTAGGAAGGGGATTTATAGCAGATGTTGCATCAAAGAGGGCGATTAATAATAATTACTACTATGATACGAGTGAAAGTTTTTGGATTCAAAAAGACATTCCTGCTTTTCAACCTGAAAAATTTATTACTTCGTCGGCTGATTATCTCACTAAGTTGAATTTTTATCTTGAAGAATATAACCCTGAACCGGGATTTGGCGTCCCCCAAAAATATGTCAAATCGTGGGCAGAAGAAGCCAAAGAACTTCTATATGATAACGACTTTTACGGTATTATTGACAAAAAAAGTGTACTGAAAGACGAGTTAGTTACTATTGTCAATGATGGCATGAAACCCAAAGAAAAAGTACAAGCCATTTTCAATTATATTGGTAAAACCTTCGAGCAAAATAAAGGTCGTTCTTTGTTCCTATCTGGCACTGTATCGGAATTGCAAAAAAAAGGGAAATTAACCCCTTCGGAAATGAATATCCTTATGATGAATATGATGCGGACGGCAGGTATAGAAGTCCATCCTGTTCTCATTAGTACCCGAAAGCATGGTAAAATTGGTACGCCTTATGCTGTTTACAATCGTTTTGATCGTACTATTGGGCGCGTTTTAATCGAAAATGATACTTTTTTCATTGATGTGGCTTCTTATCCGCATCCTGTTGACTTATTACCTTTTGAAGATTTGAATGGTGGCGGCTACGAGTTTTGGGGGAAAGAGAATTATGCCGTGGTTATCCCCTCAAACAAAATAGCTACACGGCGCATGTCTCAAGGAACTATGATACTCGATACTGAGGGGTGGCTTTCGGGTACGATTGCTACAACAACTTCGGGCTATGAAGCAGTTGAAAATCGCCAAAAGATTAAGGAAATGGGGGTAGATAAATTTGCACAATCTATGTTAAGC
Source organism: Saprospiraceae bacterium (assembly GCA_043728625.1). Classification (GTDB taxonomy): domain Bacteria; phylum Bacteroidota; class Bacteroidia; order Chitinophagales; family Saprospiraceae; genus JAAFJT01. The sequence continues at coordinate 1,187 of JAYTMI010000747.1, forward strand.
GGCGTACTTATTGGTGGAAAATTAGAAGAGCAAAAATTTGAGAACCCAGAGGCTTTTTATGATGGCACTTTGAAAGGCAATTTCAAAATTAAAACGACGGATTATGTTTCTAAAGCAGGCGACAAAATGTATATCAACCCGTTGCTATGTTTTGCTGAAAAAACCAACGCTTTTGCTAACCCTGAACGTAAATTCACGATAGACTATGGTTCACCTAAGGACGAAATCGCCAACCTTATTTTAACCATTCCCGATGGCTATAAAGTAGAAGAATTGCCTAAAATGGTGCGTATTCAACTGTTCGAAGGAGCGATGAAATACGATTATTTGATAGAAACAGCAGGCAATCAAATCAAACTCAATACAAAATTGAGTATCAAAAAAACGACTTATGACGTTGCAGAATACCCCGATTTACGTGATTTTTATGGTAAAATCATTGCAAAAATGGGTGAACAGATTGTTTTGACAAAAGTTGCGAAGTAACCTTAAAGCAGGGCGCAAGTGTCTAACTTGCGTCCTGTTCATTAAAACCGACACAGATGACTGTTCTTTTTTAACCACTTCTCCTTCTCCACATAATTAGGCATCGCATCGGACACCAATTTCCAAAATCGGTCTGAATGATTCAACTCCACAAGGTGCGCCAATTCGTGAATAATGACATAATCCTGCACATCGTCGGGTGCAAAAAGTAAGCGGCTCGAAAAATTGAGGTTCGTATCCCTTGAACAACTGCCCCAATTGGAGTGATTGTACTTGAAATTGACGCTTTTTATAGGTTTTTTAAAATATTGAAAATTCAATTCATTCACTCGACGTGTAAATTCAGCGGCATTATCATTGGCAATGGTGCGGCTCAAAAGCGTTGAAATGGCTTTTTGTTGCCCCC
>JAYTMI010000748.1:0-2966 GCA_043728625.1 Saprospiraceae bacterium
ATTCATGTTTCCATAAGACTTTAGACTATTCTCAAAAGTTTAATAGCCCTTTGATAAATGAGTTGATTAAAAATTAGATTAAGTTTATAAAATGGGTGAATGTATTTTTTTAGAACAATAGTTATCAAATTGATAATTATTAACCGTTTTTATTGACAATTATTAAACGATTGTTCAAAAAGGGGAAAAATAATGTGAATTTGTAAAATAGGATCAATATACTGAGGGGGGACTCATCAAAAAAAATAAGATATTTGCGCCATGAAAATTATAGCCATAGGAGATATTCATGGCAGAGATGATCTTGAAACATCCATCACGTATATTGATGTTTTGAGCGTATCAGATACTTTTTATGAAATAGATATTTAGAAAGGAGACCACAGATGACACTGATTTGACGGATTTTCACTGATTTTCTTTTGTTCCTTACTGGATAACAAAAGAAAATCAGTGAAAATCCGTCAAATCAGTGTCATCTGTGGTCTCCAAAAAATCAAAAATCAGTAATCAATCAAAAAATGATTCAAATATTCGTCACAGGCGGCACATTCGACAAAGAATACAACTACATCACAGGTGAATTGTATTTCAAAGACACACATCTCAAATCCATGCTCGAACGCGGGCGTTGTACGATTGATTATGATGTTAAAACCTTAATGATGATTGACAGTCTTAGAATGACCGATGCCGACCGTCAAATCATGGTGCATAATTGCCGTTTGGCGGCAAGTGATAAAATCATTTTAACGCATGGCACAGATACGATGGTCAAAACAGCGACTATCTTAGCGGCTGAAAACATCGAAAAGACGATTGTACTGACGGGTGCTATGGTTCCTTATGCTTTTGGCACGTCGAGCGATGGTTTTTTCAATCTCGGTTCGGCTTTGGCTTTTGTTCAAACATTACCACATGGCGTTTATGTCGTTATGAATGGACGCTATTTTGATTATAATAAAGTTAAAAAGAATACACAAACAGGTAATTTTGAAGAAATAAATTAGTTGATAATGGATAGTGGATAGTTTGAACATGGATAGTTAGGCATGTTCACATTATCCACTATCCATTATCCACTAAATCATGGAATATATCGGCTTATTATTCGAATTCATTTTCCTCGCCATAGGCATTTTCTCCTATCGTTTTGCTACGGGCAAAATGCGTTTTTCGCCATCGCAACGGCAGAATGCAGACCAATTTCGCAAGGAAAACGGAACGTGGATGCGGCTACTCGGTTTGGCTTTAACGGCTATTATGAGCGTTGAAATCGTTTTACACATCTTTCAAATGGTCAAAAAATAAACGGTATTCATCATTCATACTTTATCATTCATCATTCACAAAAATGACAATTACTTACGACGATTTTCATAAAGTCGAGATGCACATCGGTACGATTACCGCCGTAGAAGACTTTCCAGAAGCCCGCAAACCCGCTTATAAATTGACCATTGACTTTGGTGAAGGGATTGGCATCAAACGCAGTTCAGCACAAATCACGGTTTTATACACCAAAGAAGACTTGGTAGGCAGACAAATTATAGCTGTTACCAATTTCCCCAAAAAGCAGATTGGGAAATTTTTCTCCGAAGTCCTCGTTTTGGGGAGTGTGGATAGGGACGGGGTGGTAACGCTGCTGCAACCACAGCAAAATGTAGAAAACGGTTTACGGATTTCGTGATTTTTAATACAGCACCTATACCTTCAACAACTTTTTAATAAAAACATTCACATGAAAAAAACACTCCTATTAGTTGTATTGATTATCAGTCAATTCGCACTTTTTGCCCAATTGACGGTTCGTTTGACATCGGTTCCGACTAATACACCGACCACCGATAAAGTCTATATCGTTGGCAACTTCAACAACTGGAATCCGAGCGATACGTCTAAGATTATGACGCGCCAAACCGATGGGTCTTACAAAATTACTTTCACACCCTCTGTTACGGCTCTTGAATACAAATTTACACGAGGCTCTTGGGCAGCAGTTGAAGGCGATGCCAACGGTGGCGAGCGTCAAAACCGTACTTTGACTTACAACAATGGTGTTCAATCCATTGACAATCAAGTGTTGAGTTGGAAGGATTTGTTGCAAAATTCGACGGCGGCGGCAAATGTGCGTATTTTGTCCAATAACTTTTTGATGCCTCAATTCAATCGGACACGCCGAATTTGGATTTATCTACCCCCTCAGTATTCGGACACCTCAAAGCGTTTTCCAGTCATGTATATGCACGACGGACAGAATTTGTTTGACCGCGCGACTTCTTTTTCAGGCGAATGGGAAGTGGATGAAACCTTAAACAAATTGGCAAATGCAGGTGATAAAGGTTGTATAGTCGTCGGCATTGACAACGGCGGTGCGGATAGAATCGGTGAATTGACACCGTGGAAAAATGCACGTTATGGAGGAGGAGATGGTGCAAAATATGCTCAATTCATGGTCGAAACGCTCAAACCTTACATAGATGCTAATTTTCGCACAAAATCGGATAGGCTAAATACGGCGGTGGGTGGCAGTTCATTGGGCGGTTTGGAATCCATGTTTGTGGCAGCAGAATACCAAAATGTGTTTTCAAAAGCCTTGATTTTTTCGCCTTCATTTTGGTTCAATGATTCTTGTTTTACACATGTCCGCTTGCGCGAAAAGCGATTCACAATGCGTTATTATTTCATGTCGGGTACTACAGAAGACGTTGATATGGTGCCGCAAATGCAACAAATGGTCTCGATACTGAGGGGTGTCGGTTACACCGATGAAGAGTTAAAAATCGGTACAAAAACGGACGGACAACACTCGGAATGGTTTTGGGCAAGAGAGTTTGGCGATGGTTATAAATGGCTTTTCAGAGAAACGACCTCGGGTACTGGGGGGGGGAGTTTGGACAAAAAAATAAAGTTGTTTCCAAACCCAACTGATTCTGTTTTGAACGTAGAAACGACTGAAAACATAA
>JAYTMI010000749.1:0-5603 GCA_043728625.1 Saprospiraceae bacterium
TTGCGCCAATCATTGAGCATTTGTTGTGAAAAATCAGGCGAGGCGATAGCTTCTGGGAACATCCAAATGTCCACCTTGTTATCTTCAGCCCGTAGTTGCATAGCGATTAATACGCGGTCTTCTTGTGCGTTTGTCCCCCAAAGAACCAGTTTTGACTTCATTATCGTTAGGAATTTTAGTTCAAAAAATTGCTGTAAAAATTAGTTTCAATGATTATCGTGTATTCTGTAATCAATATTTCATAAAGGACAAACATCGTACCACCCCTCTTCAAAGGAGTCCGTTCGGACAGTAATTTCGGTCTTTTGAAATGTGCTTTTTCTAAAATGTTTGTCTTTTTAATGCCCAAAGGTAAAATGAATATAACAAAGCAACAAAGATTTTTTATTCGTAATTGTTTATCAGTCATTTGTCATTGGGTCATTAGATAATCCTAAAAAGTTACCGAATGACACAATGACTATTGATCAATTTTCGCAAGCTCCGCCGTATGCCCAAATTCCCTAAAATCAACAGGCGTAACCTCCGAAACCCCTTGTTCAGGCATGTGTACCCCATATATAATGTCCACCGCCGCCATCGTCGCTTTATTATGGGTGACGATGATAAATTGCGAATCAACAGAGAATTTTTGTATGATTTTATTGAATTTTTCAATGTTCGCATCGTCCAAAGGCGCATCAACTTCATCGAAAATACAGAAAGGTGCAGGTTTATAGAGGTACAAAGCAAACAAAAACGCTGTTGCTGTCAAGGTCTTTTCTCCACCTGACAACTGCGCAATGCTTTGCGGACGTTTTCCTTTTGGTTTTGCAACGATATTTATCCCGCTTTCTAAAGGATTTTGCGGATCGGTCAGAATCATATCTGCCGTATCTTCTGCAAAAAACAGAGATTTAAAGACCTCAATAAAATGCGTCCGAACTGCCCCAAAGGCTTCTAAAAACTGCGCTGTTGCCGTATCTTCTATCTCTTTCATCGTTGCTAACAACGAATTTCTAGCATTAACAATATCGTCACGTTGCTCGGCAATCGTATCGTGGCGTTCTTTTATCTCATTATATGCCTCAACTGCCATTGGATTTATTTCGCCAAACGTATCCAAACGCCGCTTTAAATCATCGGTTTTTTTCTGTAAATCTTCTCTAACCAGCCCTTCTTTTGGCATTTGATTGATTAAATCGTTAACCGAAATCCCAAATTCAACATTCAAACGGTCGCCAATACTCGTAATTTGTAGCTTGATGTCATTAAACTTATCTTTCAGGTTATTCACCAAACTCTGCACCTCGTTGCGTTGCCGATTGATGCGCCGCAAATCGTCTTCCATCTTCACAATCTCATTTTTCTTTTTGAAAAACGACTGCTCAAATTCTGACAAACCCGATTCCCGTTCCCGTCTCTGTTTATAAAAATCCTGCAATGACTTTTCAAACGTAACCAATTCATTTTCAACGATTTCTAACTCATCTTTGGCTTGTGCGAGTGCCCGATTTGCCGTCGAAATGCCCCCCTCAGTATCAGACAGGTTTTTCTCCCTAAAACCCAACTCCCGTTGAAAAGTCGAGACCTTATTTTGTTGACGAATAAACTCCACATTTTTTTCATTAAAAGCTGTTGACAACTGACTCATCAAATCCGCAACGCTGCGGTAAGAACCGTCTGCCGCTGTCATTAGATTTTTTATATCATCTGCCGCTTTTTTTCTTTCAATCAATTGACTATCAACATTTTCTATCGTTTTTTTCAACGCTACAATTTGCTCATTTGCCCGTCGCTTTTTCTCATCGGCTTCATTGATAAAAGTTGAAAAATTATCAATACGTGTCTGCAAAAACACCTTTTGTTGCCGCGTCTGATTCAAGTCATTTTGCGCTCTCTGAATCGCTGCTTTTTGCTCATTCGATTTTAAAAAACTAATGTCACCCCGTACTTGACTCAACTGCTTTTGCAAATCGGAAGCGACCCCCTCAGTATCTTTTATCTCTTTTTCTAAAACTTCAAGATTTTTCTTCCGACCAATTTTTTTACCTTCAAACAAACCAACAGAACCACCACTCAATGAAAACTTCCGCTTTGTAAAACTGCCGCTTTTATTCAACAAAACCACTCCCTCAGTATCAACGGCAAATTCAGACAAATTATCCGTATCGGTAATCAATACATCACGCAACAAATAGTCAAACAACTTTTTATACACCGCATCTACTTGTGTCAAATTGACCGCAGGACGTGCATTAACCCAACCATTTGTCGAAAAAGATGTGTTTTCAAAGGCATCTAAGATGAAAAAATGCGCTTTTCCTTTTTGTGCATTGTTCAAAAGACGCACCGCCGCCACCGCTTCGTCTGCATTTTGAACCACATAATGATTCAAAAATGGCTCTAAATAGTTCTCAACCGCTGTCCGATAACCCTCTTCGACATATATCAAATCTCCCAGAAGCGGTGCTGTAAACGTTTTATTTTTGGATAAAAACTGGATAGATTCAGGATAACCTTCGAGCGATTCAACCATACTTTTGGTCAATTTAAACTCGTTTTTCTTCGCATCTAAGGTGCGATTGACATCAGCCAATTTTTTTGTTACAATATCTAAATTCTGATTTGCTTTCTCTAAATCTGTTAATCGTTTTGTTTCTTCATTTTCAAGGTGCTGAATATCAATACTTTGCACATTTTCTTTTTTCTCCAACTCCTCTAATTGACCCCTCAGTATTGTAACCTCATCACGCCGTCCTTGCGTCTCTGAATCCGTGCGCTCTATGTCTCGTTGTCCATTGTCAATCTGATTTGAGGCAATCGCTTTTTGCTTTTCTAACTCATTTATTTGACGCTCAATGCCTTGTTGTTGTTTCAAAAAAACATCGAGGTCAGCTTTCAAAGTGCCGTGGTCATTCCGTATAGCGTTCAGTTTTTCTTTAGCTTCTTCCAATTGCGATTCAAACTTGCTTTCAAGTCTTTTTTCACCATTTATTTCATCTCGATAAAATTCGATTTCCTCTGCCAATTTACCAACTCGTTCTTTTGCCGAATTGACTTGTTCCACTAATTTCGTGATGTTTTGCTCGGCATACAATTTACGTTGTTGCGCCATCCGTTTATCATTTTCCATACCCCGTAAACGCCCGACAACGCTGTTCAATTCACGCTGCCGTTCACTCAATTCCTGTTCTTTATCGAGGTTTGCCTTCTTGTCACGCTCAATTTGCGCCTCCAATTTGATCCCCTCAGTATCCAACTGCCTATAACGGTCGGTTTCAATCTCAATATTTTTTTCCGTTTTTTTATAATCATCTTTAAAAACTGACAGTTTCAAAACAGCCAAATCCACCGCTTTTTCTCGATATTCAATCTTAATATCCAAATACTTTTGCGTCCGTGCCGCCTGTTTTTCAAGCGTTTTCAATTGATTTGTAATTTCAAAAAGCAAATCCTCAATGCGATTCAAATCCTCTTCCGTCGAAGCGAGTTTATTCAGCGTTTCGTTTTTCCGAGCCTTATATTTTGAAATTCCCGCCGCTTGTTCGAGCATCATGCGACGAGAGTTCTGTTTGTCGTTCAAAATCTCATCAACCATGCCCAAAGCGATAATCGCATAAGAATTTGAGCCAATACCTGTGTCCATAAACAACGAGGTAATGTCCTTCAAACGGCAAGTCACCCCATTCAAACGATATTCACTTTCACCAGAAGCATACAGAATACGTGTAATTTTAATAGATGTATAATCCGTTGGCAACACGTTTTTTGTATTATCAAAAGTCAAACTCACTTGCGCCAACTGCCCTGGCTTTCGTTTTTTCGTGCCATTAAAAATGACCGAATTCATCTTATCGAGCCGCAATTCACTCGATTTCTGTTCGCCCAAAACCCAGCGAATCGCATCCACCACATTCGATTTGCCCGACCCATTCGGACCGACAATACCGATGACGTTTTCGTTAAAATTGATAACTGTATCGTTGGCAAAAGACTTAAAGCCTTTGATTTCAAGCATTTTTAATCGCATTCGTGCAGATTTGAGATGTTTTTAGGGCGCAAAGGTAGGTTTTTTGATAAAAAAAATTGCGTCGAAATGAAAAGCAAAATATGCTTGTTCACTTTTTTAAGGCAAACAAAAATAAATTTTTTATAAAAAAAACTTATTTTTGCTAAAAAATAATGTCAATTATGAGACTTACGATTAATGTTGAAGACAGTAGAGTAAACTTTTTAATAGAGTTACTCAAAAGCCTTTCGTTTGTAACAATCGAAACGAAAGACGATGAGATGTCCGATGAAGAAAAAAAATTTATTGAATACCGCATGACGCATCACGAAGCCAATCGAGATAAGGCGATTCGATGGGAGGATTTGAAAAAACAATTAGAGCATAGTTGAAAACTGCCTCAATAACAAACATTATAAACAGGCACTATGAGATACATTATCATTTTTTCTCAATTGGCTTCTGACGATTTAACAGAAACCTTAGGTTGGTATAAAGACCAAAAAGACGGCTTGGAAAAACGATTCATTACTGAAATCTCAAAAGTATTAAAAAGAATCGAACTGTTTCCTAAAAGTTTCTCGTATCAGTATTTACGGATACGAAAAGCGAATCTCAATAAATTCCCTTACAAAATTCTTTATTTTGTTGATGAGACAAATATGGAAGTCCATATTATTGCTATTGTTCATCAATCGCGGCATCCTGATTTTTGGAAAAACCGAATGTAAGATATTTTAATCACATGGGTTATCAAAGTGTTTTAGATTTTAAATCATAAATACTTTCCTATATTTGTCTTTCTAAAATACAAATATGGAAACCCAAGCCTTTTTTGAAAATATTCAAGCACAAATTCAAACCCGTTTGTTGGCTGCCGAAACAGAAATTGACTTAGCTGTGGCATGGTTTACCGACCGTTTATTGTTTGATGTGGTTTGTCAAAAGGCAAAAAGTGGCGTAAATGTGCGCCTTTTGCTGTTTGATGACGACATCAATCAATATCTATCTTTCCAAGATTTAGCCGCTTGTGGCGGCAAAGTGTTTCGCATCAGTGAGAAATTGATGCACAATAAGTTTTGTGTGATTGACCGCGAAGTGGTGATTTCAGGTTCTTATAATTGGACAAATAAGGCGAAGAACGATAACTACGAAAACATCACGATTACGACAGGCGACCCGCTTTTTGCCCTGCAATTTGTCCAAGAATTTAACCGAATTGTGGAGCGGCATTTTGGCGAGAAACAAGAGACAAACACCGATTTTAGCGCAATTGTCAAACGTTTGGAACTGATTCGGTCTATGATTGAACTCGGCGACACCGAAGATTTACCCCCTCAGTATCAGAAGCTCAAAAGCCTTCATTTGCCGTCCGAAATTGCCGATATACTCACGCTTTTGACCGCACAACGTTATGGCGATGCAGTGGCGCGTATCACGGATTTTATTGCGCGATTCCATCAAGTGCAAGTCTTTATTGACCCTGAAATTGCGGCTTTGCAACTCGAAATGTACGCCCTCGAATTGGACATCAGCAATCTCGAAAATGAAAAATCGGAGGTCGAAAAGACGATTTATGACTTCGAAATTCAATACAATCGCGCTTTGGGGC
>JAYTMI010000750.1:0-1843 GCA_043728625.1 Saprospiraceae bacterium
GAGGTTTTAGGCTAAAAATGCCTTATATCAGTAATATCGGCGAAATAAAAATAAATTCACTGATTCCGCCAAAGAAAAGGTATATTTTTTTCAATAAATAGGAAAAAAGAATTTTAATTCAAAAAATAATTTTTTTTAAGCTCTTATTCCAAAATAAAATTTCGTGACGAAAATAATCTTTTATAGTCTTTTCAAATATAGTTATGTTGACAACATGCCCAAAATTTTGTACCTTTGCCCCACTTTTGACAAAAAGCCATTTGATGTAGACTAAAATAAACATAAAACGTACTTTACTTTTACATGATAATAATTGCAAAACATTAAGAAACAGACGAAAACAATCAACTATAAACGAACATTCATTTTGGCATAATATAAAATAAATCCTTTGCTCAGGCATGAGACAACTCAAAATCACAAAGTCCATTACCAACCGTGAGAGCCAATCGCTCGAAAAATATTTACAGGAAATTGGTAAAGTGGACCTCCTAACACCCGAAGAAGAAGTTGATTTGGCTAAACGTATCAAACAAGGCGACCAAATCGCTCTTGAAAAATTGACCAAAGCTAATCTGCGCTTCGTCGTTTCTGTTGCTAAACAATATCAGAATCAAGGACTTTCCCTTTCTGACCTCATCAATGAGGGCAATTTGGGCTTGATTAAAGCGGCACAAAGATTTGATGAAACCCGAGGTTTCAAATTCATTTCTTATGCCGTCTGGTGGATTCGTCAATCTATTTTGCAGGCTTTGGCTGAACAATCGCGTATTGTTCGCTTGCCATTGAACAAAGTGGGTTCGCTCAACAAAATCAATAAGGCTTTCTCTGAATTGGAGCAAGAGTATGAGCGTGAACCAACGCCCGACGAACTCGCTCTGATGCTCGAAATCACGACGGACGAAGTTGAAACAACACTCGGTGTTGCTGCTCGCCACGTATCTATGGACGCGCCGTTCGTGGAAGGTGAAGACAATTCTTTGCTCGATGTACTTGAAAACAGTACAACACCCGGCACAGATACGCATCTCGAATACCGCGAATCTCTAAGCCGCGAAATTGAACGGTCACTCGGTACGTTGACAGACCGTCAAAGTGACGTTATTCGTCTTTACTTTGGTATTGGCGTTGAACATCCGATGAGCTTGGAAGATATTGGTGACAAGTTCGGCTTAACAAGGGAGCGTGTACGTCAAATCAAAGACAAAGCCATCAATAAATTGCGCTCAGCTTCTAAAAGCAAACTTTTGAAGCATTATTTGGGTGCATAGTTGTAAAAAAAAGATAGTTCTAAAAGGGCAAGACGTGTTATTACGTTTTGCCCTTTACTTTTTTTACAGAATTCAAAACCCCAGCCCCCCCTCAGTATTTGGTCTCCAAAATAGTTTGTTGTTAATTATATAAGGCAAAATTTTATCCGAAATTATATTTTGCAACCTTTTATCCCAAAAACCGTAAATAAAAATTAATCGTTTTTTGAAAAAAAAAATGAAACTTAGAAAACAAAACAAAACAGTGATTATCAATCATTTACGTAAAATTTTACGCAAATAAGAGCCATATAAAATTTTGTACGTTGTTTTTTTTGAAAAAAAAAGTAAAAAATAGTGTGTCCAAAGTACACTATCCCTGTCTTAATAACGTTATGTATATGAGAGGTTGGTATAAAACCTTGAATTATAAACGTTTAATTCCGAAACACTCCATACGAGATACCACAAAATCACCCGACTGTATCCTTTTCAATCTCAAAACAACAACTTATTTTTAAACAGATTTTTTTTTAATCAATTAATTATTTTAACAAATGGCTACTAAAAAAACAGCAGCACCTAAAACGGAA
>JAYTMI010000751.1:0-2644 GCA_043728625.1 Saprospiraceae bacterium
TATAAAAATTTCATGCGAATGGACATTCGGAACGTCAACGGTTTTTTTGCCATCCACTGAAATCTTTAGAATTTTAGTCAAATCTGTATAAAACATATTGCCTTTTGAGTCTTTTACTAACCCAATACCCGGATGTGCCTTTAGAGACCAAGCTGTTGAGATGAGCAAAATGATGAGTTGCTTTTTCATTTTCAACCATATTAGAGCTTAAAAATAACTTTTTAGTAATAATAAGCAACAGATCATGCCAAAATAGTTTAAAAAACAACCTGTTTGGAAGCCCATTCTTTGCCGCCGTCTGCAGATGTCATTTTGACAAAATAGGTGCCGCGTGCTACGCCTTTCAACATTAATTTATACGTGAAGCGGTGTCTGCCTCTCTTTTGAGTCATGGTTTCAATCATTTTAAAATTTTGCAAAACACTTACACCCGCTGTATCCACCAAATCCATTTTGAGATGAAGGTCTTCAGGCAATGTGTATTGAAACAGTCCTTCAATTGCCAAAGGTTCAAGTGCTGTTGCTGCTGTGACACCTGCTTCATAATGGATTTTATAATTCACCGTATAATCTGGTATGGGTTTATTGAGTAATTGAGCGACAAATTTCATCAATTCTGGATTGCAAATGCCAACCAAATTGTCATTATCGCTAATCGCCCACAAAGCCGACTGCATAGCACTTTGAGTGTATAGTTTTTTCTCAAAAGCAAAGGCGGTTAAGGCAAGAAGCTGACTTGAAGCTAAAGATTGGGCTAAAAAAGCATCCCCATTACTAGGCGAGCGACGGGATGCGCGAATGCACTTTGCCATCATAAAAGTTGATTGCGTTGCAAGGGCGGCTAAGCTCATTTCTTTATTTTCTAAATGTATAAAGTCTTGAACAGTAGAATCTGTAGCTCCAAAAACGAAACCGACGGGTATGGTGACATTGAGTTCGCCTTTGGTCAAGTTTTTTACAGAAATGCGCAAGTTACGTCCATCAGAAGCTTCATTTGGTTGCATAGAAATGGTTGTCAAAACCCATTTTTTTTGTAAAGCTTCCTGTAATGTTACAGTTTTGCTAAAACCCAAAAAGGAAAAGGAAAGGAAGAAAAGGACAATGCTTTTACGGTTTTTCATTGGAAAGATGTGTTTTGGTTGTGATATGATTATTTGAATTGGGAGGAATTGATTTATAAAACGTACAAACTTTGAAAAGTGATATACACTATTCGTCTTTTTGAAAGATTTCTCGATGCCTTTAAATCGCACATTTTTAACTACCTTTGCGCCCTAAAAAGTCTATAAAAATGCATAAATCAGGTTTTGTCAATATCATAGGTCGTCCGAATGTCGGAAAATCCACTTTAATGAACGCCCTTGTCGGTGAACGAATGAGCATAATCACCGCGAAACCGCAGACAACGCGGCACCGCATCATCGGTATTTTGAGTGGCGATGATTTTCAAGTTGTCTTTTCAGATACGCCTGGTTTTGTCCGCAAACCGACCTATAAAATGCACGATGCAATGAATGCATTTGTGAAAGAAACGTTTGAAGATGCCGATATTATGTTGTTTGTCACTGAACCGAGTGAAGTCTTTGATGCAGAAGACCCGATCATTCAAAGGCTTAAAACCGTGCCATATCCGAAATTTTTGGTTTTGAATAAATCTGACAAATTTGAACGTTCGGTCATGGATGCTTATGAAGCACAAATAAGCCAATTGGTTGATTTTCAAAAAGTTATACGCATTTCTGCTTTGAGAAAAGAAAATACTGAGGGGTTGCTTTCTGTTGTCAAAGAGGCTTTGCCCGAAGGACCAGAATATTATCCGAAAGACCAATTGACGGACAGACCTGAACGGTTTTTCTGCGCTGAAATCATCAGGGAAAAGATTTTGTTGAATTATAGAGAGGAAATCCCTTACGCCTGTGAGGTCGTTATTGAAGAATTCAAAGAAACTGAAACCAATCGTGGAGAGAAATTAGCCCGTATCAAAGCAACTATTTTTGTCGGACGTGAGAACCAGAAATTGATATTGATTGGTAAAAATGGCGCGGCTATGAAGAAACTCGGGATGGATGCTCGCAAAGACATGGAAACGTTTTTAGAAAGCAAAGTCTTTTTAGAAATGACCGTCAAGGTTAGGGAAAACTGGCGCGACGATGAGAAGATGTTAAAACATTTTGGCTACAATGCCTAAGTCTAAAATATTGATAATCAAGTGATAAGAAAATTTTAACACTTATGAAAAGGTGTTAAATTACGGTTAAATAGTTTTAGGTGTTGTTCTTTTTCTTTAATTTTATAGTCAAATAAGTAAATTATAAAACTATAAAAACATGAAAAAGATACTCATTATTGCCGTTTTTGTCTTAGGTGCGACACTGTTTTTTACGTCTTGTTCACCTTATTATTACGACCGTTCTTATGTGCGGTCTTATCAACCACCTCCACCACGGGTTTATGTCAGACCTGTTGTACCGTATTATTATTCAACGCCACCGCCTGTTTATCGGTATAGGAGACAACACATTCATAGGCATTATAGACGTTATTGAAACATGAGACATCCCGAATTTTCTAACAAAATAAATTATCACTTGAAAAGCGTCAACTATCCCAATTCCGAAGGAATTAAATATGAATAACCGTAGAT
>JAYTMI010000752.1:0-2380 GCA_043728625.1 Saprospiraceae bacterium
AATGCAGAGCCTTTGAAGTTGTGGTTAGCCGAACAAGGCAAACGAGCGATTGAAGAAGCCGAAAATCCTGAATTGTCATTTGACAGAATGACAGAGATTTATAGAGCCAAAGGACACGATGAGAAGTGGATTAAAGAGCGGATACAGTCCATCAATACACGCAAACGACTGACCGACGAGTGGAAGGATAGAGGAGTAAAAGAGGGGCAAGAATACAGCATTTTAACGGCAACCATCGCAAAGCATACTTTCGGATTAACACCATCCGAGCATAGCGAACTGAAAGGTTTAGAGAAAGAGAACCTTAGAGACCACATGACTCCCTTAGAATTGATTTTTACTTCATTGAGCGAAGAAGTAACGAGACAAATAGCGATAAATGACAATGCAATAGGCTTTCATGAAAACCATGATGCCGCTGTTCAAGGCGGAACTTTTACAGGGAATGCAAGGGAACGGTTGGAAAAAGAAAAAAACGTTAAAGTTCTTTCAAATGAAAATTATTTAGGCTTGAAAGCCAAAGATAAACCCGATGAACTTTCTTAAAATTTGAATTTTATGCAAAACGCTTTTATTTTCGATATGGATGGCACGATGGTGGACAATATGATGACGCACCACCGTGCTTGGCAAATTAAATTACGTGAATTGGGCTTAGAAATGTCGCTCGGAGAAGTACATCGAACCATTCATGGCAAAAACGAGGAAATCATTGAACGGCTTTTTGGCGATAGGTTTACGCCCGAACAACGGCGACAAATTGCAGGTGAAAAAGAAGAACGTTACCGCGAAGTTTTTCTATCCGAACTGAAATTGATAGACGGCTTAGAAGACTTTTTGAACGATTGTTTATTAAAAAATATACCCCTCAGTATCGGCACAGCTGCGCCACCCGCTAATGTCAATTTTGTGATGGATAACCTCCATTTGTATCCTTTTTTCAAGAAAGTCATCAATTCTGATGATGTTTTGCTTGGAAAACCCAATCCTGAAGTGTTTGAAAAAGCGGCGGCAGGAATGAACATACCCCTCAGTAATTGCCTTATTTTTGAGGATTCACCAATAGGCGCAACAACGGCTTTTAATGCGGGTTGCCCTGTTATTGTTGTGTTGACAACACACAAATGCGTCGAGTTTGCACACTTGCCGAATGTTGTGAAATACATAAATGACTATACTGAACTGACGGTTGAAGAGGTGTTGGGGTTTATGGAGACATACAATAATGTCTCGCTTTTATCAAGATTTTCTTGAAATAGTGAATGAAAAAAGCCATTTTATAAGTATATTTTCCATCATTTTGATAGATAAACCGTAATTTTGAAAAAATTTTGAAAATGCTACAAAATGACCTTTTAGCTCGCATTACTTCACACCCTGATATTTGTCATGGTAAACCCGTCGTGCGAGGACTCCGTTATCCTGTTCAAAATATCCTTGAACTATTGGCTTCGGGTATGACACATTCAGAAATACTGGATGATTATGAAGATTTGGAAGAAGACGACCTTTTGGCGTGCTTACAATTTGCTGCACGATTAACACAGGTGAAAAATATAACTCAACTGTTAGCAGCATGAAGTTTATTGTAGATGCTCAATTGCCGAAGTCTTTGGCTCGCCTTCTTGTTTCATTGGGATATGATGCAATACATACATTGGATTTGCCTTTGAAAAATGCAACAGGAGATTCTTATATCAATCAAATCTCAATGCAACAGAAACGTGTGGTTATTAGTAAAGATTCCGACTTTTTTGATACTTTTCATGCTAAAAAAGAACCACATAAACTGCTTTTTCTTACTGTTGGCAATATCCGGAACACGCAACTTTTAGCACTTTTTTCTCAAAACATAGGTATAATTACTCGTGAACTCACTCATTCTGATGTTATTGAAATGAATACGACAACAATTATTGCGCTTATCTAATTTAGCTTACCCTCCAATCGTTGTCATACTCTCCATCGCACCCACACCTGTAAAACGCCTTGCTTCTGCTTCAAAACCATCTTTTGCACGGTTATTCAAGGCATCTTGTAAAGCCACTTGCAGTTGTTCATCTGTTGCACCTTCACGCATTAAGTCTTTCAAATTCATCACACCCGAATCGTATAGGCAGGTTTTTAATACGCCTTGTGGGGTTATGCGAATGCGGTTGCACGTACCGCAAAAGGTGCGGCTGTATGCGGCGATGATGCCGACTGTGCCTTGATGCCCTGGAATGCCGTAATTGTAAGAAGTAGAGTGGGGTTCGTCTTCAATTTTATAGGTTTGTGGATAAAATTCCTTGATTTTATCCAAAATACGTTGCCAATGCCAATGCAATTTATCGTAATGTGCTTCGCCACCATTGAACGGCATTTCCTCAATGAAACGGAC
>JAYTMI010000753.1:0-2823 GCA_043728625.1 Saprospiraceae bacterium
TATAAAAAGCGGTGTCAAAAGCGTTCCGAGTATAAACGCTCTTCTGGTTACCCGCGAGATGTATTCGCGTTTTATGATGAGCCACAGTTTTTTCATTGAATATTGTAATTAATGAATAGTTGATAATGGATATTGGATGATTTTGCAAATTACTGAGAATCAACACTTTGCCCTTTATTACGCTTATTGTTGGACATTTGAACTACCGACTTGCCTGATAAAAACTTCGTTGAGTGAAGGTAAAATTTCATTAAACGCCTTGATGGAAACGCCCGAATCGAGCAAATTTCTTAAAACGGCATTTGACTCTTGTTCGCCAGTGATTTTCAGCTTAATATACTGAGGGGTGTGTTCGACAATGTTTAAACCACGTAAATCAGGTGAAATCGCTTGGTTTTCATTAAAATCAATGCGAAATAGGTTCTCTTTGAATTGCTGTTTGATGTCTTTGACAGCACCATAAAGTACATTTTCACCTTTATTGATTAAAATGATTTTGTCGCAAATTTCCTCGACTTGTTCCATGCGGTGTGTTGAAAAAATGATGCTTGTACCGTTTTTATGCAGTTCATAAATCTCGTTTTTCAACAATTCGGCATTTATAGGGTCAAGTCCTGAAAACGGTTCATCGAGGATCAAAAGACGAGGTTTATGAATGACGGTTGATATAAATTGCGCTTTTTGCTGCATCCCTTTCGAGAGTTCCTCTACCTTTTTGCCCCACCAGTCCACGATGTCGAGTTTAACGAGCCAATGTTTGATTTCTGCTTTGGCTTCATCATAGCTCAGACCTTTGAGTTGCGCGAGGTACATGAGGTGGTCGCCAACTTTCATTTTTTTATACAACCCGCGCTCTTCAGGCATGTAGCCAATTTGTTCGGGATGTGAACTGTTGAGTTTTTCACCTGCAAAAAAAATCTGCCCTTCATCAGGTCTTGTTATGGTCGTAATCATACGAATCAACGAGCTTTTTCCTGCACCATTGGGTCCGAGAAGACCAAAAATGACACCTTCGGGCATCGTGAACGACACCTTATTAACGGCTACATGTTTGTCGTAGGCTTTTACAACATTGTCAATTTTAAGAATATCCATATTGAATTATTGAATTGTTGAATTATTATTTTGTTGGAATTCACGCTTTGGGGTACTTTGAAAAGGCAATTTTATACATTTACCTTTGAATTTCATCTAAATTTTCTGCCAAAGAGACAAAATGACGGACTAAAACTTAATTTTGCGCCCTCTTAAACTGACCATTTCTCGATTTTGGAAAATAAAACAGATAAAAAAAACGCATGGCTCGTCATTGTCAATCCAGCAAGTGGTGGCGGCAAGGCATTTCGGCGCATCGCAAAAATAGAAAAGGCTTTCGTGTCTCATAATATCGAATATGACATGCGTTTCACACAGAAACGGGGCGATGCGACTGCAATAGTAAAAAAAGCCATCGTTACTGAGGGGTATCGGCACATCATGGGCATTGGCGGCGATGGTACTGGGAATGAAATTATCAACGGTATATACAGTCAGACCAACGTTGCTTTGAATGAAATCATCTACACGATGTATGCGGCGGGAACAGGCAATGATTGGGTGAAAATGCACGAAATTCCCAACGATTTAGATGAATTTTGTCGTATGATACTGAGGGGGCGTTTGGAAGATCAAGACATTGGTATCGTTCGTTTTTTTGACAAAAATGGGCAGGAAAAGAAGAAATATTTTGGCAATGCAGGCGGTTTAGGCTATGATTCATTTGTTGTACAGTCTGTTGAACGCGATACGAAGCGGTTGTTACCGAAAAAATTTGCTTACTTTTTTCATATTTTGAAATGTCTTTTTGCCTACAAAGCCGAACGAGTGCGTGTGTTATTTGATGGACAAGTTATTGAAGACCAATTCTATACGCTTAATTTTGGTATCAATAAATATGCGGGTGCCGGTATGCAATTGACTCCACAAGCTGTCAAAAATGATGGCTTATTAGCCTTGACGCTTATTCGTAATTTGCCTCGTTGGAAAGTCCTATTTTACACACCTCGGCTTTATTCTGGTGGTGTTGGAGACATTCCAGAAGCCCGTTTGGTCAATACGAAAAGAATTAAAGTAGAGAGTTTAGGCAACCCAATTTTTTGTGAAACGGATGGTGAATTTATTGGTCCAACGCCGACTGACATTTCGATTTTTGAACATAAACTATGGATTGTCGTACCTTAATGTTAGAAAGCATTTGATGGAAAAAAATAAGATGTTGAAATTTATTTTGTCAAATGCACAATTTTTTTTGAAAACATTAAAATCAATCATACTAATGCTAAAAAATTGAAAATCAATTTTTTAGATGAATCAAGAATAAATATTTAAAAAAATTAATGCTTTTTACACAATAAAAAAGCGTTAATTTTATCTTAATATGTAAACTTGGAACTTGTTTTGTTGTACATTATTGTATAACTTGCACACAATTATAAATCACAAGTCTAATTTTCACCATTATCTAAATTTAAATCATTGTAAATGAAGAAACTTATACTCTCAATTTCTTTTATTCTCATTAGTTTTGCTGCTTTCGCCCAGATGGAAAAGCGGAATGATAATGCAGTAATCTCTATCTATCCAAATCCAACAACTGATTATATAACAATCAATAATGAAGACGCTGTAAAAAACATCGTCTTATTCAATATGGTTGGGCGTAAAATGCGGACTTTCACTGCCGAAAAAGGCGAACGCTACGAAGTGAGCGACTTGCCAAATGGTTTGTATGTAGTCCAATTATTTGGCAAAAACAATAAAGTTCTAACAACCCAAAGGTTGACT
>JAYTMI010000754.1:0-3545 GCA_043728625.1 Saprospiraceae bacterium
TTTTAGCATTGACATTCATAGCTGCCAAAGCGGTTGGGTCAGTGACCAAATTACCGCTTGCATCAATATTTGTCCAACGGTCTTTCACAGTAGCCAACACGTTTTGGTTAGGAAAAGTGCCGTCTGTCCATTCAATTTTATTGGCATTGTAAATGTCATTACCATAGACAAAATTGACAAAAATGCTGCAATCGAAGCCTTTATAAGCGAATTGATTGTTCCAACCACCGATAAATTTAGGCGTGGCGTTGCCAATCACTTGACGATCGCCATCGGTTGTGATCAAAGTATCGCCGTTAATGTCTTTGATTTTGAGTGAACCGGGGCGGATTGAGCCTGAAATAGCGGCAGAACTCGGTACACCCTTTTTCAAAGTATAAACTTTAGTCGTCGCATTGTAATCAAAATCTTCAACTTTGTACCACCCGTCAGTAACAAAGCCGTACATCAAGCCAACTGGCTGACCCACTTTTACTAAAAAATCGTCTGCACCGTCAGAACCTTGCCAGCCAGAGTTGCGTGTTTGTTTTGCCAAACCACCCAGACTTTCAACGCGGTTGCGATTGAAAGAAATATTGAAGTTTGATGTCCAAGTAAAGTCTTTTTTACGAACAATGTCGCCATTTAATTGAAATTCTAATCCGCGATTAGATGTAGAACCCACGTTTTGTAACTGCGTAGAATAACCCGTAACAGGTGGAATCGCAACAGCCAAAAGCAGGTTCTTACCCGTATTTTTGTAAGCATCCACTGTCAATTGGATGCGGTTGTCAAAGAAACCTAAGTCCAAACCGATGTTTTGAGACTCTGTACTTTCCCATCTCAAAGCACTATTTGCTAAAGCAGAAGGCGCAAAGCCAGGTAACAAGGTATGATTCAAAGCGTATTCTCCAGTAGCACCATATAATTGTAAGTATAAAAGGTCGCTGATACGGTTGTTACCCGCATTGCCGAAACCTACGCGAATCTTACCGTCTGACAACCATTTGATGTCTTTGAACATGGATTCGCTTGAAAAACGATAAGCCACAGAACCTGCGGGGAAATACAACAAACCATTTTCGTATTTAAACTTAGTCGAACGGTCTGCCCGCATTGAGAAACTGGCTAAGAATTTTTTACTGAAATCGTAGTTCACACGACCAAAGAAGGAGAAAATACGGCTGTACGGTGATTCAAAAGTCGTCGGTTGCGGTTGTGTTGCGCCTGTTGGCGCTGAACCTAAACTCATATTTGACAGCGCTTTTTCAGATGAAATGTCAGCAGGTAAATAACGAGTCTCTATGCCCAGTGTATTCGATTGCGTTTGATATAACTCTTGACCAACCAAAAAAGACAATGATTGCTTCTTAGGCATTTTAGGTGCAAAAGTTAGTGTATTTGAGTTGTTAAATGTTTCGCTTCCTAAGTTATTAATCCGCGCAACAGGTAATCTCGCATAATTCCTTGCGGTATTTGTTATTTTACTGTAAAACTGATCGTCAACAATATTGTTGTTATCATAGCCCAAAGTTGACTTAAATGTCAAACCTTTAATGATTTGATAGCTAAAATTACCACTCAAATTGAGGTTGCTCGCCCTTCTTTGACGATATTCAGCATCTGCTAAAATCACTGGATTAACAAGTTGTGATGAAGCCAAATAGAGTGCTTCGTCAAACTCGTCAATTGGAATAGCCGATGTTGCTGCTGGCAATGGACGGAATATAATGGTGTGGCGCAAGCGGTTTGTTGTCCTTGTTCCAGAGTTGGTTGTGCCAATACCATCTATCGTTTGGTTCAGATAACGCGCCGTGAAACCAAACTGAAATTTGTCACTTGCCTTGTGATTAAGCTTAAAATTGACCAAATTACGTGCAAAACCAGAATTTACTTGAATCCCTTCTTCTTGGTTACGGGTCATACTCAAGTTATAAGTTGTCTTGTCCGTTCCGCCCGAAATGGCTAAGTTATGATTTTGATAACCCGCTTTACGACCAAATACACGGTCTTGCCAATTGATGCCTTCTACGTTCTTATAAACACTCAATGTATCAAAAGTAGAGCCATACGCTCTTAGTTGCGAAGAGTCGCTCGTGCCAATCAATCGAGACCTTTCCCATTGGAAAACGGTAAAATCATAAGGGTTCAAAACATCCATCGTTTTTGTGATTTGGCGATACCCAACAGAACCATTGTAAGTTACCGTTGTACGCCCTGCTTTGCCCGATTTTGTGGTAATGATAACAACACCGTTTGCACCCCTTGCGCCATAAATCGCTGTCGTCGAAGCATCTTTCAAAACGTCAACAGAAGCAATATCCTGCGGCGAAAGAACGCTTAAAGCATTTTCCACTTGGATACCATCAACAATGTAAATAGGCGAATTGTCCTGTGTAATCGAGCCACCGCCACGTACACGTATAATAACGTCTGCGCCAGGAGCCCCCTCAGTAGTCGTCACTTGAACACCTGCCAAACGACCCGCCAAAGCCTCCGCTGCACTCGATAAAGGTATGTCTTTCAATTGTTTAGAATTGACAGACGACACCGAACCGAGTACATCACGCTTGTTGACCGACTCGTAACCGATAGCCACGACTTCATCCAACAATTTAGCATCAGACACCAGCTTTATGTCTAATATAGATTGGTTGCCAATAGCCACCTTTTGAGTGACATAGCCGACAAAACTAAACGATAACGTGCCGCCTTCTTTAGGTACATCCAATGTGTAGTTGCCATCAAGGTCTGTTAATGTCCCCTTCGTCGTGCCGTCTAAAACAATAGACACACTGGGCAATAGTTCGCCTGTGACAGCATCGCTCACCTTACCTGTTAGGGTACGTTGTGCGAAAGTTGCCGTCGAAAAACAAGCGAATAGGAGAAGAATTGTCAAGATTTTTTTCATGTCGAGAAATCTTTGCTTTTAAAGTGAAAAAAAATAATTCATACAAGTTTGGGTGAAAATTCTCACAGATATTGTCCAAATGACACATTTCGGAAAGGATTTTATTTTTATCATTAAAAAAAACGACTTCAGATATACTTCGTTTGTCAAATCATAATTTGACAAAATCCTATATCTATGAAATTTCGTTAAACCATTAAATGATTGCACAAAATTATATAACGTTTGGGAGTTTTAATTGTGATTCGTCGGTAACGTTTCCGATAAACTTATTCCACGTTTCACTACCTTTTCAAAGATTTTCAACAAACCCTCACGTCATTTATATTGAGCAGTACCCATAATTTTTAATTTGTTGAACTGATATGTTCAACAGTCTGAACAGCAACTGAACGCCGAACTTCCAATTTTTTGTCAGCTTGATTTGAAACCCCTCAGTATTTTTTGTAACCTTTCCCTCTAAAGGGGCAATTTATTACCGTTATCAGTTAAAGGGCATGTATAGAAATGAAATAATTGAAGTGTTGTAGTTACGGCTCAGATTTATTAAATAAGAGTAAGTAGTTGAGTTGAAATAATCGGGAAAACGTTGCGAAGGTTCGAACCTTCGCAACGTTGCTATTTGTTGAAAATCAATCATTTACCCCCCTCAGTA
>JAYTMI010000755.1:0-3593 GCA_043728625.1 Saprospiraceae bacterium
TGGAAGGCGGCAAAACGTGGACACAACTGAAAGCCGGTTTGCCGACAATTGCGGTCAAAGATTTGGATATTCAAAGACGTGAAAATGACTTAGTTTTGGCAACTTTTGGGCGTGGTTTCTACATTTTAGACGATTATACGCCTTTGCGCACTATGAAACAAGCCGATATCACCAACAAAGCCGCCGCCATTTTCCCTGTCAAAGACGCTTTGATGTACGTCGAATCGCAACCTTTGGGTCTGCGGGGCAAAGGACATTTGGGCGAAAGCCATTTTATGTCGCCCAATCCAGCACCCGGTGCGGTCATTTCTTATTACATGAAAGAAGACATCAAAACGGCGAAAGAAAAACGGCGCGAAATGGAAAAAGAGAAAATCAAAAAAGGCGAAAACGTTTACTACCCCTCAATAGACTCCATGCGTTTGGAGGATATTCAGCCCGAACCTTATTTGTTGTTTACGATAACCGATGGCATGGGTGATGTGGTTCGTCGCCTCAAAGCCCCTGCAAAAAAAGGGGTGCAACGCTTGGTCTGGGATTTCAGATATGCACCAGCGGCTCCTGCGGGTAGCATTGGCACGCTCGACCCTGAAAATATGTTTTCAAGCCTTGAAACGGGTTATTTGGCGATGCCGGGGACATACAAAGTGTCTATGAGTCAATTTGTCGACGGCATTTATACGGAGTTAGTTCCGCCTCAGTCCTTCAAATGCCTACCGCTTAATAATGCGACTTTGGTTGCCAAAGACAAACGCGGTTATGATGATTTTTGTAAAAAAGTCACCGAATTACGTCGTGTAGCGGGTGGTGTCGGACAATATTTTGGCGATTTGAACAACCGTATAAAAATGATAAAATTGGCGGTCGTGGATGCACCTAAAGTGTCTCTGGAAACGCACAACCAAATCTATCAACTTGAAAAACGATTAGAAAAAGTGAGCCGCACACTCAACGGCGATGCGACTTTGGGACGACGTGAGTTCGAAACACCCCCCTCAGTAAATGGACGTATTGGCGACATTCAAGGGGCTTTGTGGACATCAACCTCTGCCCCATCGAATGCCCAAAAAGCGAGTTACGACATTGCGTCTAAGCAAATGAGTGGCGTTGTATCAGACTTAAAATCCATCAAAGAAGAAGTGGAAAAGATTGAAAATACGCTTGAAAGGGCGGATGCGCCTTATACGCCTGGAAGAGGGATTGAGTGGAAAAATTGATTTTTTTAGACCACTGATGAACTGTGATGAAAAGCAAAATATTGCTTAAATAATTTGCTTTTCATCACAGTTCATCAGTGGTCTAAAAAAAACCTAAATCGGCAAAGCATAAATATCAAAATGTTTCCAATTGTCCATATCGGCTGCCGTGATTTTAACCGTATCCGCCAAGCGGTCAATATCCCTAAAATAATACAAATCGTAGCCATGTTTTGCAATGGTGTTATATAAATCCACCCGTTCCGCAGTATTCAATTTGGGAAAACATTCCGCAATGATAACAGGTTTATATTTCTGAATAATGGACGCAATGGATTTCAAAATCTCCTTGTCATACCCCTCAGTATCCACCTTAATCAGGCGCAATTTCGACAATTCTCCTTCAAAATGGGTGTGCAAAAAAGTATCCAAATTCACCCCTTTTATTTTCTCTTCTAACTGAAACTTGCCATGGTTATTTGTCTTCTCCGTTGAAATACCACCGTTTGAAAACGAGGCTTCCGACGAATTATAATAATACTCACTGTCCGTATCACTGATGGCACAATTGAACAATCGAATATTTGTTTTATCTGTATTTAATCCCGCATTCGTGTTCAACACCTCAAAAACCATCGGATTGGGTTCAAAAGCGATGACCATGCCCGACTTGCCAACCGCCAAAGCCATCGAAACGGTATGCTCTCCGACATTTGCGCCGATGTCAATACACAGGCTACCTTCTGGAGCGAATTTCTTAAAAAAATCCACTTTTTCTTGCGTGATATCTTTGTGCGATACCAAAGGATTCGACCAATTAGCGAACTCAACTGCCCCCGTTTCCTTTAACTGAAAGGTGTTGACAACGCTCGGATATTTTTGGAAATAACGCCGCGCTTTTTTTCTTTTAAATGACTCAATTAAATAATCAAACATCAAGGAAATGGTTTTTTAATATGAAATAACAATGTCGAGCAAGCTAACATGCCTATAAAGGCGGCAAAGATAGAAAAAAACGCTTGAATGGAGCATCTGTGGGTCAAGAAGCCGCTTTTGCCGACACATAAAAATTTTTGTCCACCGTCAACGCCCCTACCCTCTTCGCTTTCAGTTTTTGCCATGCCGCTTTCGGATAAAGGATCAACTGTTTTTTATTATCCAACATTATTTTTATAGGCATATCAAAACCCGCCACGCAATTCGTCCACCGATACTGAACTCGTCTTTTTGACAACTTGTATTCCAACACAGGAATCCGAATATCTCTAAGATATTGGTCAAAAACCTTTGACAAATTGCGTTTAGCTTGTTGTGTTATATAATCTTCAATCTGTTTTGTGGTCACCGTTTGGTGATAAAAAGTCTGGTTCAAACCCCTCAGTATAGCCCGCCATTGGGCATCATCGTTCACAATTTGGCGAATCGTGTGCAGCATATTGCCGCCTTTGGGGTACATATCGCCTGAACCTTCCTTATTGACATCGTATTGTCCAATGACAGGTTCTTTGTTTCTAATGCCCTGGCGAGTACCTATTACATACGCAGCCCCCGCTTCTTTGCCGTGATAATACTCCGTAAACAAGTTCTCGGAATAGTTCGTAAACGATTCGTGAATCCACATATCGGCGATGTCGCAGTACGTGATATTGTTGGCAAACCACTCATGCCCCGACTCATGGATGATGATAAAATCCCATTTTAACCCCCAACCTGTGCCCGACAAATCGCGTCCGAGATAGCCATTTGCGTATTTATTGCCATACGTCACCGAACTCTGATGCTCCATGCCCAAATACGGTACTTCCACCAATTTATAGCCATCTTCATAAAACGGATAAGGTCCAAACCAATGTTCAAACGCTTTCATCATCAAGCTGGCTTGCTTGAATTGCTCTTTTGCTTTGTCGAGGTTCTCGGGCAAAACATAATAATCCATGCTTAATTTACCTTTTTCACCAGCATAAACTTCATCAAAATGAACATAATTACCTACGTTTACATTGATTCCGTAATTATTGATAGGATTTTTGACAAACCAATCAAAAGTTTTTGTACCATCTTGGTTTTCTGTTACTTTTCTCAATCGGCCATTTGAAACATCAGTCAAGTTTTTCGGAACGGTTACGCTCACCAACATACTATCGCACTCGTCGTACATGTGGTCTTTGCATGGCCACCACGCACTTGAACCAAGCCCTTGACACGAAGTTGCGATAAAATCATTGCCCGATTTATCTTTCACCCATTGAAAACCACCATCCCACGGCGGACGCTTCGCAACAATTGGTTTTCCTGAATAAGTTACCACAATTGATTCATTTTTCCCTTTGATTTGGTCTTTTTTCAGCGAAATCATGTAAGCATTTGCTCCATCTTGTTTGAATGAAAGCTCTTGTC
>JAYTMI010000756.1:0-2483 GCA_043728625.1 Saprospiraceae bacterium
AATGTTCGATTAATAATACACTAATTTGACGTAAAAGAACAGATTAGTTAGTTACCAAAGTGTTAATCTTTTAAAATTTTCACAAAGGTAAAAAACGATTCTCAACATTTTATTCCGAGACATTCCTTTTTTATGAAAAAAGCCCCCCCTCAGTATGAAAGGCGTTTTTCAAATGCTCTTTTCTTTGATTCTTTAAATTGTGGTTGGGTTTTCGGACAACAAAAAAGACAACCCTAATGCAAGGGTTGCCTTTTTTTGTTGCTAACATACGCATTTTGTATTTACTTAACAACCGTTTTTGTCGCAGATTTTGATGCAACAATATTCACATCAACCATGAAATCGTTGTCTATCGCTTTGTCACCCAAATTGTCGAAAAAACTGCCTGAACCGTATTTGAGACCAAATTTAGTACGGTCAATTTTGAAACTTGCCGTTGCTTTCACGTCAGTTGCACTCACAACAATTGTTGCTGGAAAATTAACTTCGCTGGTAACACCTTTAATCATTAGGTCTGCTTTTACATCAAAGTTATTGCCGCCTTTAGCTGTCAATGATTTCAAAACCAATGTTGATTTTGGGTTTTTGTCAACACCAAAGAAATCATCGGCTTTTAAGTGACCTTCGAGTTTAGCACCCCATTCGCCTTTTGTGTCTTCTGCTGTGATAGAAGTCATGTCCACAGTGAAAGAACCACCTTTTACTTGATTTTTTTCCACTGAAAGTGTACCATCAGAAAATTTAATATAACCCCAATGTGAACCCGTTACTTTTTTCCCAGTCCATTTGAAGGTACTTTTTGAAGCATCTAATTTGAAAACCGTTGGTTTCAAAAGTGTAGCAGAACTCAATGCTAATACTGCAAAAGCAGCGAAAATGAATACTTTTTTCATCTTTTTACTAAGATTTGATTTGAAAATAAATGTTTAATAATAAATCTGATGCAAAGATACAATATTATGTGTATAGACACATAATATTTAAACGCTTTTTTCTTAAAAAAGTTTTTTTTTGCGCTGACAATTTTAGACAAAACACTTTTTGAAAGTCACGAAACACATTGAATCAAGACTCATAGACGCTGATTAGTAACAGTTTTAGTTCTCTGACAATTTTTGTGGTGAAAGTTATTTTGATATTTTATCTTCAATAAAAACATTAATAACCAATTAGTTACAACTTTACGAAGGTTAAAAAACCTTCGTAAAGTTATTTTACCACAAAAATTGTCAGAGAACCACAGTTTCAAGGACAAAAAAGAAGACGTGTAAGAGGTTTGAACCTTTCTACACGTCTTTTTTTTCAAAAATACTGAGGGGGGTATTTTATACTTTCAAAAATATCTTTTTTCTATAAAAAACATAAACCACAAGCCAGCATACACCGACATAAATCAAAGACCACAGCAGTGATGTCATGGCTGATGCACCCAAGCCTTGCGCTAAAAGCCTAAATGTGCCTTTATGAGCATTTTCTGTTTGTGAAAAATGGATAAGTCCTTCCATTATCATAATAAAATATTCAGAAATCAAATACGCTAAGATGGCATTTGTACCAAAAATGATGAAAAATCTGCCCCAACTGCGCCAATGCAAAACATCAGCGATGTAATATATGATGGTGAAAAAGGTTAACGATAAACCAGCAGCGAAAAGGACATACGAACTCGTCCACAACTTTTTATTTATTGGGAATGAATAATCCCAAAACCAACCACTCAGTATCAAAGCGGCGGCGGCGATGGATAAATACTTGATGATTAATGACTTATCATCAGTCGTGCCTATAAATTGACCAACTAAGTAACCAATGAGGAAGGTAACGAGCGAGGGTAGGGTACTCAAAAAACCTTCTGGGTCGAATGCCAAACCATCGCCATGATATAAATGAGTATCGCCAAAAAGAAATCTATCTAAATGTCGCACAGCATTGTTCTCTAAACTCAAATCGCCAAAGCCTAAGAGGATTGCCCAATATCCAAGCAGCAATGCCGCACTCAAGGCAATGATTTGTTTTTGATTTAACATCAAACACAAGACTGAACCGATGCCATAACAAAGCGCAATGCGCTGCAAAACCCCAAAAATGCGCCATGTACTGAGGGGTACACCGATGTATGGAAAGGCATAAAGCAAAACGCCCAACAGAAAGATGATGCCCGTGCGCCGCCCAATTTTTTTGAGCAAATCTGATGTTAAAGTATGGTTGTTTTTTTTGAATGCAAACCAAGCAGAGACACCCACAATAAAAACAAACGACGGAAAGACCAAATCTGTTGGCGTAAAGCCATGCCATTTGGCGTGATGCAACACATCATAAGCCAATGAGCCATCACCAGGTGTGTTAACGATAATCATAAAAGCGATGGTCAAACCTCGAAATATATCGAGGGATTGTAAGCGGTTTTTCATTTTGTTACTTTTATTCTTGAATGATTTTGTTTTTTTTTGACCACAGATGAGACTGATTCGACTGGTTTTCAC
>JAYTMI010000757.1:0-3447 GCA_043728625.1 Saprospiraceae bacterium
AGCTTATTGACAATCATGCTTTAACTAAGGATGATATTCAACATGCTATTAACCAGTTCGCTTTTTCGTAAGGCAGACTTTTCCGAAGTTACCAGTAAATATCACCGCCTCTCTTTTCATGCTGCAATTTACGAATCGTCCTTAAATCAACATACAATTTTCCATCATTTGAAATCTTTATATTCTCATCGCTGTTCTCCAATTTCACAAACTGTTCGACGATGTTTTGCATATCAACGGTTTGTTTGTCTTTGTCTTGAACGCAAATCGTAAATGTCAAGGCTTCGTGGTCATATTCCACTTTAATCATGGATTGTGTGGTCGGACTTTTATATATGATGCCATTGCGCCAATACATTTCTTGATTAGCAAATTCACCTTTTTTAGTAATAAACCGCAACATCAAACTGCGCGGCACAAATGATTTGAATTGAATCATACACGCCGTTTCAAACGAATAACCTTCTATCAAAAACGAAATATCGTCTGGCAAGTCTTCTTTTTTCGGCAAATACTGAGGGGTGATAAACTGCCGTGTAGTTACGCCTTTGATGCTGCGTTTTTTTTCAAATATCAAATCAAACTCACGCATCAAAGCCACAAAACGTTCTGCTTCTTGGTCATCTGTGAGATTGAGGCGGGTTTTGATATGCGTGACATCAAACTTGCCGTTATTTCCGCGCACTTGTTTGTTGAGTATTTTATAAATATCGCGGCTGATATGCGTCGGATTGAGGTATAATCTATCCTTCAACACTTCATTTTGTGGAAAATACAAAACGGTATTGGTAAAACTTTTGAGATAAGCCAATAGGTTTTCTAAATCGGGTGTTTCATCAAACTGCAAAGCAATGTCTTTGAGTTCCGAAACGGCGATATATTCGGTGTCTTTCGCTTTGGCTTCTAATGCCTCGCGGACTTGTGCGTAATATTTCACCAATTTGAAAGCGGTGGCGTTTTTACGCAACTCTTTCAAAAGACGCAACTTAAACTTTTGAAAATCCATATTGGATTCTTCCAAGTCTTGACGACCTTGTTGAAATGCGAAAGCATTTTGAACACTCAAATGAAAACAATCGGGCAAATTTTGCCCCCCCTCAGTATAATTGGCTTTTAAAGCCTCTTCATCCACTTTATTTTGAACAATCAAAACAGGACAATGCTTGCCAGCGAAATATTGGATATTCTCCAACCAATAAGAAGTGGGAAAATGCTCTAATTCCACAGTATCTGGTTCTTCATTCGAGTCATCGTCTAATTTGAATGTTTCTGATTTTACACCTTGAAAGTTACTGTTTTGTTCCCAAACCAAGACATAAACGGCATTGTCCGCTAAAAACAAGCGGTGTGTGGCGTGGTAATATTCCTGCCCACCAAAATCCCAAATATGGGCGGCGAGGTTTTGATTGTCTTCTGTGCCTAATGTTTCGGTATCCCAAATTTCTGTTTTGATGCCGTGTGTGGAATCCGCTTGTGCGTTATAGATTTTATCTTTTAAAAATTGCCAAAGGGATGTTTTTCCTGCACGGCTGTTACCAACGAAGATGAGTTTTGTTTGGTTGTTGGTTATGGTTTCTTTGTTTTCGAGTTCTTGCCAGTAGCGAAGGATGGCTTCGTTGCCTTGTGTTATAATATAACGAGGTGGATTAGTGATACGACAATCTTTAATTAAAATCCCGTATCTATAATCCTTCCACCCAATGGGTATTTTTTTTTCAATAATATTTTTTAAAGGACTTAAATCTCTCACTTGTGTGTAGGAAATATTAAGCTCTTGTAATTCACCTAAGTTTTTCAATGCGCTTAAATCACTTACTCGGGTTGAAGTAATAAAGAGTTTTTGTAATTTTACCAAATTTTTTAGCGGACTTAAATCACTTATTTGTGTAGATGAGAGATAAAGTTGTAGTAAATGTTTTAAATTTTTTAATGGACTTAAATCGTTTATTTGAGTATTTTGGAGACTAAGTATTTGTAATTGAATCAAATTTTTTAATGGACTTAAATCGCTTACTTTTGAATCCCGAGCATAAATTTTTTGTAATTCAAATAGATTTTCAAGTGGATTTAAATCACTTACTTCTGTATTGAAAATTTTAAGCTGTTGCAATTGAGTCAATTTTTCCAATGGACTTAAATCACTCACTTCTGTATTAGAAATAGATAATAACTGTAATTGAGTCAATTCTCTCAATGGGCTTAAATTAATAACATAGGTGCTGGAAATTGTTAATCGTTGCAGTTGAGTTAATTCTTTCAAAGGATTTAAATCGTTCACTTGAGTCCGTGAAGCAGAAATTTTTATTAATTGGGTTAGATATTTCAAAGAGCTTAAATCACTAATTTCAGTATTAGAAATGGAGAGTTGCTGCAACTGGGTTAGAACTTTTAAAGCATTTATATCATTTATCCCTCGATTTTCACTCAAAATTAGATTCTCCAACCAAACCAACTCAAACAACTCATCAGGCAACTCCGTCAATCCGCAGTTTCCTAAATCCAATCGCGTCAGCCGTTTCTCTTTGGCTTCTTTAATCAATTTTAAAGCTAATTCAGACATGTTTTTCGTTTTTAATAATATCCTTTATCTTTCCAATACTTCCAAACAGTAATGGCTTTCAGCGTTTCCGATGAAGCATTAATAGGTTTTAAATCAGCGATTTCCACCTTCATCAATACGCCTTCGTAATCCACATTGACATAGTAGGCCTGGCATTTAAAGCGGTCGCCGTCAGTAGCATCTTCTACGACTTCAACAGTGCGTTCTTCGATTGTGCCATTGCGTTTTTTGATGGTTGCAATCGCTTTGAAAGGAAACTCAAGGCTTTCTACCATAAAATAATACCAGCCCATGAAAATCTCATCATCGCCATTGGCATCCACAACGATTTCATCTTCGATGATATCTTTTATTTCTTCTTCTGTCATAATCTTGAATTTAAAAAGTGAAATTTTACTGAGGGGATGCCGTCAAAAACACGTCAACCGTTTTAGAAATTGACGCTTTAATTTTTGCCCAAGAGAGTTTTTTATCAAAAACAATCGGGTCATCAAACGCATCTGCATCTGTGAAATAGGTGAGGCTTTTGACGACTTGATACATATTTTGCGTTTTAAACTTGATTTCATACGCATTCAGCATATCACTTAATGGGATTTTTTTGAATAGAAAATACATATCGTAAAAGTCTTTCTTACTCCCGCGTTGTGTAATGGCATTCAATTTCATGGCAGCAATGTCTTTAATATCCAACATTCGGACACCTTCAATTGTGTGCATCGGATACTGAGGGGTATAGCGCACATTCACAAGGTCTATTTTCACTTCATTGATATAACCAATGGTAATGACATTATTTGAAAATTCAATAGTCCATTCAAAATCTTGTTTTAAACTATCAAATAAGGTCTCTTTATCGTAAGGCAAATGGGTAAACAAATCTAAAT
>JAYTMI010000758.1:0-3238 GCA_043728625.1 Saprospiraceae bacterium
TTTTAGATTTCTATTTGAATGGGACAAAGGTGGGGCGAATAATAAGGCACATCAATACCCTAAACTGGGTGTCTTATTGAGAGTAGAAAAATAAAACACCCTGTTCAGGGGGTTTCAGGTGAGATTTTATCACCTTACATTTGCCGCGTTTTAATTTCAAAATATTGCAAGTCATATTGATTGCCTACATTTAAAAAAAATTGAAAGTCATTTAATACAAGTGTCATGATAAAATTTCTCAAACTTATTTTTCTTGCATTGCTGTGCGGAATTATATTTGTTTCGGTTCAGGCGCAGAACAAAAATAAAATTGATTCGTTGGTGAATGTTTTGAAGATGGCAAAAGAGGATACGAATAAGGTAGAAGTTCTGGTAAATCTTGCCTCTCAATATTTAAATAACGAACCTTTGACTTCTTTAAAATATTCAAAACAGTCATTAGCGTTAGCACAAAAATTGAATTATGACAGAGGACAAATACAAAGCTTGAATAACATAGGCGGTTACTATTATTATACGGGCAAGTTTGACAGCACCTTATTTTATAATAAGGCAGCTTTTAAGTTTATTGTAATAACTGGGAACAAAAAAGAACTCATGAATTACTACGGAAATATCGGAACTATTTACAGTATTAAAGGTGACTATGAAAAATCAATTGAAAATAAACTCAAATCACTTAAAATATGTGAAGAACTTAAAGACACTTTAAAAATGGCAATTTGTACCCGAAATATCGGTGTTGACTTTGCCAATAAAGGGGATTTTTCAACTGCACTAAATTATTATTTTAATTCACTTAAGCTTAGTGAAGCAAAAAGAGATTCTGACGGAATGGGCAGCACCAATTTATGTATCGGTGAAATTTATTCAGCCGAGAAGAAATATGATAAAGCAATAAAATATCTCTTAAACTCCATTGATATATGTAATGCAATCAATAATATTCATGATGCTTCAGTTGCTTTATTTGATGTTGCCAACGTGTATTACGACAGTGGAAAGTACCTTGAAGCTCAAAATTATTTTCAAAAAAGTTTAACTGTTAGCAACGAAATAAATAACAACACAATAATTGCCTCATCCTATAACGGATTAGGACGAGTGAATATGCAAAACAATTATCCTGATAGTGCATTGTTTTATTTATTAAAATCTTCTAAAATGTTTGAGGAGATGGATGATAAGGAACGATTAGCAGTGACTTACCAGAATATCGGTGAAGTTTATGAGCGGAAGAAGAATTTTATTAAAGCGATTGAAAACTTAAATAAAGGACTTGCCATTTCAACTAAAATAGGCGCAAAAGATGCCAGTAAATCCTGTTTCAAATTACTTTCTGAAATTTACTACAAAATGAAAAATTACAAATTGGCTTATGATTACAATTTGTCTTATATGCAACTGAATGATTCCATTCATAATCTTGAAAGCACAAAAAAAATTACCGAAATAGAATCAAAATACAATGCAGAAAAAAAGGACAAAGAAATTGTCCTCCTTAACAAAGACAAAGAAATTCAAAAGACAGAAATCATAAAACAAAAGCAGTTAAAGAATTTTTTCATTGTCGGGTTTGCCTTGCTGCTGATACTTTCATTTTTCGTTTATAATAATTTCAGGATTGCGAATAAATTGAAGTTGCAAAATATCCGCAACAGGATTGCAAGCGACCTTCATGATGATGTTGGTTCTACTTTAAATAGTATTTCGGTGTATAGCGAAGTGGCAAAACAAAAATCTCCGACTGTGGTAAATGAACTGGAACAGATTGGAGACGCTTCCAGAAAAATAATTGAAGTGATGAGTGATATTGTCTGGACAATTAATCCAAAGAATGACACTTTTGAAAATATTATTCTTCGCATGAGTACACTGGCCTATAATTTGCTAAAGGCAAAAAATATTGAACACACATTTCGCGCAGATGAAAGTTTGAACGAAACAAAACTTTCCCTTGAATCAAGAAGAAATTTTTATCTTATTTTTAAAGAAGCGCTCAATAACCTTGTAAAATATTCCAATGCTACCCGCGCATCCATCATATTGGCTAATGAAAATGGATTAATAAAATTAGCAGTTCGGGATAATGGAGTTGGATTTGATGTTGCACAAACTTCAAAGGGTAACGGCTTGCTTAATATGAAAACTCGCGCTGAAGAAATGAATGCGCAGTTGAAAATAGAATCGGAAAAAGGAAGTGGAACAAACGTTGAACTAATTTTAAAGAGATGAAAACAATAAGAGTAATTATTTTTGAAGATAACCGTAATTTGCGTGAAGGATTGTTCCAGCTTATCAATGGCAGTGCAGGATTTGAATGTGCAGGTGCGTTTGCCAACTGCACTGACCTTGTAAAAGACATCAGGCAATCAAACCCTGATGTTATTCTTATGGACATAGAAATGCCCGGCATATCCGGTATTGAGGCAGTGAAAATTGCAAAGGAGAAATTCCCGGAAGTGAAAATTCTGATGGAGACTATTTTTGATGACAACGATAAAATTTTTCATTCGATTTGCAACGGGGCAGAAGGGTATATTCTAAAGAGCACTCCTCCTGTTCAGATGCTTGACGCTATTAAAGAAGTTTATGAAGGCGGTTCTCCTATGACACCAAGCATAGCAAGAAAAGTATTGAAGATGGTAAAACACAAGCCGTCAACAGAGGCAATAAATGATTTTGACCTTTCAGAAAGGGAAAAAGAAGTGCTGAAATATCTTGTAGAAGGAATGAGCTATAGATTAATTGCTGAATCTTGTTTTATAAGTCCTGAAACTGTAAGCGGTCACATCAAAAGCATTTATAAAAAGTTGCAGGTACATTCAAAAGGTGAAGCGGTGGCAAAAGCGATAAAGGGAAAGATTGTTTAAGGAATGTTTTTTCTTAGCACTGCATTTCAATCGAAGCGTATTTGTGCGGTTGGGCAAAATAAAATGTGAAGCAACTTTGCGTTGGCTTGTGCGTGGCGCTGCTTCTCTTTTTATTTTGCGAAGCGATAGCCAAACGGCTTTGCCTACTTTCGGAGTGTGTCACTTTCGGGTTAGCAGAATGTTCAATCGGAGCGGAAAGCAGTTGCCTATAACGTGCGGCATATTGACGCAGCACTTTTTACAAATATAAACAATTAGAGATAAAAAAGTATCCGTAAACAAAAAGTTTTAACAAATTCCTCGGATCATCAGAAGGTCTTCCTTCAATAGAAGTTTTGACAATAAACTTAAAATCCAGGATATTG
>JAYTMI010000759.1:0-1781 GCA_043728625.1 Saprospiraceae bacterium
CCAAACTGAAAGTCTTTGTTCCCAAAAATCGCCCAGCCTTCGCGTTCATAGAACTTGATGGCACCTTGGTTTTTGAACCAGACGATGAGGTAAATCCACTCGAAACCTTGTTCACGACTGTAAGATTCGGAAAATTCTAAGAGAATTTTACCAAAACCTTTGTTCCAGAACTTTTCGAGCAAATAAATGCGCTGCAATTCGATGGCTTTTTCGGTTGCAAAAAACTCCTCTGACCTATCCCAACGCAATTTGAGATAGCCTACTGTTTCCCCTTCATCGGTTTGTAAAAAGAAAAAAATGGACTGTGGATGCTGCAATTCAGCCAAAACGGAAGTGGGTTCAAAAGCCTTTGAGACGTATGCTTGAAAATTGTCCCGTTCTGTTTGTTTTTCAAATGCATCAATAAAGGACTGTTTGGCGACCCAGATTAATTCGTCGAGATGGTTTTCTGTACAGTGTATTATTTTCATAGAAAAATAAAGTGTTTGGTTAGTTTCAAAAAGCAAAAGTAAGGATTTTTTATAAAAACCTAAGCCTACACTCATTTCACTAATGACACGAAATAAAAATGAGGGGATTTTGTAAAACATAAATAAAGGAAAATTTCAGAAAGCCAATCCATTCTATTCGTGTAATCCGTGAAATTCGTGTCCCAATCATTCGTTGCGTTCAATCCAATACGGCATAAAATTTGCATAAAAGAAATATTCAATAAGACACACCGATACTATTAGTCAAATGATTTTATTCATTAAACTCTAATCCGATGACATTTTGTACAAGAAGTATATTAAAACATACTATTCACCTGCTTCTTTTATTTTTCGTTGGCACATACCTAAATGCCCAAAATGGTCAATTTGATGTCCGTTCTTCTGTTAAAAACGTTGATTGTACGAACAATAAAGTAACAATACAGGTACAAGTCAAAGCACATGATGCCCAACACACCTTTTTAATGGGTGATGCAAATTATCGGTTCGACTACAACCCAAGTGTGATAGCCAATCCAACCATTACCAGTCAAGAGAATTTTTCGAGCCAAGCACCTGCCAATGACGGCAACTATAATGCACAGAATTTAAACGGTTCTACGACGGGTTTTCCCATCAGCACCGTCTCTTTGAATACCAATTATGGCGGAGGCGGTTTCGGTGCTAAATTGGTCAGTACCGAATGGATAACTGTTTCGGTACTCCAATTTGATATTCAAAATGCGACGCAATGTATTGAATTGATTTGGCACGATGCTTCGCGTTCACCCATTACGGGCATGAACGAAATCGTATTGACACAGCCAACGCCTGATGGAAATTTTGACCAATATATCGTAACCGCAGGTGGTGTTTTTGACAACCTAAGCCTTTGTCTGCCAACGGTTTGTAGCGGTGTAACAGCCATTGACGATATCAATGCAACTAAGATCAATGCAGCTGTTAGTGGTTCGGCAGCAACCAATGATGCGTCGAATGGGGATGCAATGACATTCACAGCAATAGGCTCTGGTAGGGGGGGGGTATGGTCTTTGCAGTCAAACGGCAGTTATACCTTTACGCCAACGACCAATTTCAAGGGTACTGCCGTTCAAATGTACAAAGTTTGCAACACAACTGGACAGTGCGATACAGCCGCCATTTATATCAAAGTAACAGATGAGCCTGCTATGAGTGGTCAAAACATCGCACCAATTGCCTTGAATGACAATGCTCAAACGTTGCTGAATATAGCCGTTAATGGCAATGTATTAAACAATGATTTTGACCCAGATGCGCATACTTTAA
>JAYTMI010000760.1:0-3156 GCA_043728625.1 Saprospiraceae bacterium
ACAAACTGAAAATCAAAACAACAATTTTGGATTAATTGAAGGGTAAAAGGTTCGTATATTCGACAATACAACCGTTAGGTGCAAGCGTAAAGACCGACCCGACAGCAATAAACTGACAGACAGAAAATGAAAATAGCCAACCCACATTTTAGCACATTTGCCTGCCCCAACACACGGGCGACCGCTTCGCAGGCAAAAGAGCTAAAATTTTCCACCGCACCATTCTAATTATTATCTTTGCGACAATGAAATCAGTTTTTAAAATATTTCTTTTAACCATTTTATCGTGTTGCTACTTCAACACCGTATTTGAATTTTCAGACAAAGAGAAGAAAGCTAATTATGAAAACGAAACGCATTCCTACATTCACCAAGACAATAGCGACCTCACAACTTATACGACAAAAACAATTCCTCATATTGACATTGAGTTCAATATCCAAAATCCATTCGACCTGTATGTAAAATCGACTGACCTGAATATTGATTTCTTTTGCTACAAGCAATACTCTCCTCCCCCTGACAGACTTTTTCTGCGACACTCTTCATTACTGATTTAAACCAATAGTTTTTATTGAATAATTGACAACCGCAAAGCGGTTTGAATTTTTATTTTAAACTATTTCAAATCAATAATGAGAAAATTAATAACAATACTTGCATTCATTCCCTTTTGCGTGAATGCCCAAAATAACTTTAAAGCAGTAATTAAAGACAGCGAAAGCAAAGAAAAATTAATTGGTGTAACTTCTTACATCAATGAATTAAAAATCGGTGCAACCTCTGACACAAGTGGAACACTGACAATATCTAATATTCCAAACGGTAATTACAAAATCGTTTTCTCGTATCTTGGTTATGAGAAAACGGAAATGAATTTTATTTTTCCTTTGGCTTCGTCTGTACCGACAGAAATACTATTAAAAAATGAAAGTGAAGAATTAGGGGAAGTAATTGTTTCGAGTACGCGGACAAATTCGAGAATTGAAGAAATTCCTATTAGAGTTGAAGTTTTGGGAGGCGAAGAGCTAAACGAAAAAGGCAGTATGAAACCTGCGAACATAGCAATGCTTTTATCAGAAGCAACAGGAATACAATCACAACAGACATCGGCAGTAAATGGAAATGTAAGCATACGTTTACAAGGATTAGATGGTAAATACACTCAAATTCTTAAAGACGGTTTCCCTTTGTATGGCGGTTTTGCACAAGGATTAAGTATTATGCAAATTCCACCACTTGACTTAAAACAAGTTGAAGTGATTAAAGGTTCTTCATCTTCTTTGTATGGAAGTGATGCAATTGCTGGTATTATCAATTTAATTTCAAAACAACCACAAGAAAAAAGAGAACTTACTTTTTTAGTAAATCAAACTTCATTACTTGGAACAGATGTGAATGGATATTTTTCTCAACGCTGGAAAAAATTTGGTTTTAGTTTGCTTTCGGCAAACAATTATCAATTTGCAAAAGACGTTAACAATGACGGCTTTTCTGACTTGCCAAAAACACAGACTTTTAATTTTGCACCGACATTTTATTATTACTTTAATCCAAAGACTAAGTTACGTTTGGGTATCAACTCAACCTTTGACAACCGAAAAGGTGGCGATATGAAAGTGTTGAAAAATGAAGCGGACACTTTGCATAGATACTTTGAAGAAAATTTGTCAAATCGCTTTGCAACTCAATTAAAATTTGACAAGCAATTTGAAAACAACAAATCACTTACAATAAAAAATAGTGTTTCCTATTTTGACAGAGCCATTAACCAAGCAACTTCCACTTTCAAAGGAAACCAATTAAGTAGTTATACAGAAGTTGCATTTAATTTTAAAGTAGCTACTCATCAATTTGTAACAGGAGTAAATTTTATAACTGAAAAATTTACAGAAGACAGTACCAAAAGTCATTTACAGAGAAATTACGACTACAATACAACTGGAATATTTTTGCAAGACGACTGGAAACCCAATGATAAGTTTTCGTTACAAGCAGGATTAAGAACCGACTATCAAAACCAATTTGGCTTTTTTGTTTTGCCTCGTTTAGCACTAATGTATAAATTCACAAAAGATTTCTATGTAAGAGCTGGAAGCGGTTTAGGTTATAAAGTACCAAGCATTTTTTCAACTGCATCCGAACAGGAAGGAATAAATAACATTCAACCATTAAACAACAATATTAAAGCGGAAAAATCTATTGGAGGAAATTTAGATTTCAATTACAGAACAAGAATTGGAGGCGAAGTTTCGCTAACCTTCAACCAGTCATTTTTTGCAACGCAAATTAACAATCCAATAGTTTTAGACACTTTTAATTTTGTAAATAAAAACCAACCTATTTTAACAAGTGGTTTTGAAAGCAGTGTACGGTTGCGTTGGGAAGAATTGAAAATTTTTCTGGGTTATACGTTTGTGGACGCAAGACGAAAATACGAACCAACACAAACCTTTGTTCCATTGGCACCACAGCATAAAATTGTTACGACCATCGTATATGAAATGGACGAAAAATGGATGATTGGATTAGAAGGCTTTTATACATCAACAATGTATCGTGATTTTGACACTAAAACAAAAGATTATTTTATTTTCGGACTTATTGCTCAAAAACATTTTAAACATTTTACAATCATTGCAAATTGTGAAAACCTTTTAGACAGCCGACAAACACGATACGAAAACATTGTAATTCCTCCAACCGACACACCAACTTTCAGACAAGTATATGCACCACTTGATGGAAGAGTATTTAATATAGCAATCAGAATAAAAATTTAAAACTATGGACTACTTCATAATTTGCATTGTAGCATTTCTGGGTTCTGCACTAACTTTGTTTTCGGGCTTCGGACTTGGAACAATCCTTGTCCCTGTATTCGCAATTTTTTTTCCAATTGAAATCGCAATTGCCTTAACAGCAATTGTTCACTTTCTCACCAATATTTTTAAACTAACATTGCTTGGAAAAAACGCAAACAAATCAGTAGTACTTCGGTTTGGTATTCCTGCAATGCTTTCTGCTTTTTTAGGGGCTTATGTGCTAACACTTTTAACAGGGATGCAACCGATTTTTCAGTATTCAATTTCAAGCAAATTATTTTATGTAATGCCTGTTAAATTAACTATTGCCATTTTGCTTTCGGTGTTTGCA
>JAYTMI010000761.1:0-2584 GCA_043728625.1 Saprospiraceae bacterium
GCTCAACCTGCCTACAATACCTTGGCAAAGGACGTGGATGAGGCAACGAACCAAAAGCTACCATGTTCGGGGAACTTTTAAAGTTCCCCGAACATAAAGTTCCTCTCCTACAAACGAAGCGCGTCATTAGTAACGCAATGAAAGAATCTGTATTTCTTTGAAAATGAATCATTTAGATTCTTTCGCTGCGCTCGGAATGACAAAAAATACGTTACTATCTACACATAACTCAATCGTTATTTTCTAATAAAATGAATCAATTTTTGTGCTTTATACTGAGGGGGGAAAATCATAAACAAACATAACGGTAATTATGAAAATTAAAAAAATTTAAACCAAAACTCGTTTTTAAAACGAAAAATATAAGTTGTAGAACGACTGTTTTCTCAAATTGTCACGACGACTGAGTACATTTGCTTTCTTCCAAATCCAGAATCCAATTTACTTCACTATTCAAAACATGCCCGATGGTACATTCAGAATATAAGCGTTCAATCAGCGTATTTGCCCAAGTCGTTTTTATGTTTTTAATTTTTATAGAATCCATGATGGGACAAAATGCCGTCAAAAAGTATTTGTATGTCGCTGAACCGGGCATTAGAAATTACCTTGAATATGGCGGACACGGCATATTGGTTTATGACATTGAAAATGATTATAAATTGGTCAAACGCATACCAACGGGTAGTTTTGATGAGAAAGGGCATCCCTCCAATGTAAAAGGCATCTGCGTCAGCCTTGCGACCCAATGTGTGTATGTCAGTACGATAAAATCACTTATGTGTATCAACCTGAAAACGGATAAGTTAGTGTGGGAAAAGGTATATGAAAAGGGCTGCGACCGCATGGCTATTTCGCCCGATGGATTGACCATTTATCAGTCTTCTTTTGAAAATGACGAATGGTATGTCGTTAATGCCCGTAATGGAGAGGTCATTAACAGCATATTTATAAAATCAAAAGCACATAATACCATTTTTGCGCCCGACGGCAAAGCGGTTTATTTGGAAGGTTTGGCTTCGTCGTATCTCACAGTCGTCAATCCAAAAGACATAACCCGAAATTATGTAAACATTGGACCTTTTTCAGGCAGCATCAGGCCTTTTACAATCAATGGAAAACAATCACTCGTTTTTGCGAATGTCAATGATTTATTGGGTTTTGAAATCGGTGATTTGAAAACAGGTAAAATGATACAACGTGTTGAAATTCAAGGTTTTCAGAAGGGGCTTATCAAGCGGCACGGCTGCCCAAGTCATGGCATTGGGCTTACACCTGATGAAAAAGAGCTTTGGGTAGCAGATGGCGCAAACCAGCGTATGCACATATTCGATGCCACTCAAATGCCCCCAAAGCAACTGTCAAGTATTGCACTCCGAGACCAGCCGGGCTGGATT
This sequence comes from Saprospiraceae bacterium, assembly GCA_043728625.1. Lineage (GTDB taxonomy): Bacteria > Bacteroidota > Bacteroidia > Chitinophagales > Saprospiraceae > JAAFJT01. Next base: position 1,398 of record JAYTMI010000761.1, read on the forward strand.
ACTTTTTCGCTGGATGGTCGCTATGCTTTCCCCAGTACAGGCGAAGTGATAGATGTCGCTACCAAGAAAATTATACACAGCCTTTCAGATGAAAAAGGCGGCATCGTGCAAAGTGAAAAAGTCGTAGAAATACACTTTAAAAAGGGTATTGCCGTAAAAAAAGGCGACCAATTTGGATTGGGCAGAAAATAGACAATATGGCACATGAAACGGGGTAAAACCAGAGAAAATACTGAGGGGGGTACTATGTTCGGGGAACTTTAAAAGTTCCTCGAACATGAGCCTAAACAATACTGTTACTGAAATTAAAGATTAAGATTTTTCCCAATTTCCCCTCAAATGATATGCTTTAGGCTTAGTAAAAGCCCCTAAACCGATGTGTGAAAGTGTTGCGCCAACGCCAGAGTTTTTTCGACCACTCCACGGCAAAGCAGGTGAAACGCGGTCGCAACAATTCCAATAACTGGAGCCTGAATCTATATTTGAAAGGATACTTTCAGCCCGTTTTTGAGACGATGAATAGACGGCGGCGGTCAATCCGTAAACTGTATCATTCATTAAAACAGTGGCTTCATCATCGTTTTTTACCTTCATAATACCGATAATGGGTCCAAAAGATTCCTCTTGCATCACTGCCATATCGTTGGTGACATTTATCAAAACAGTAGGCTCAAAATAATTGCCAACTCTATTTATGCGCTTACCACCACAAACCAATGTCGCCCCTTTTTCCAAAGCATCTTTTACTTGATTTTCCAATAAAGATAGCTGGACTTCACGGGTCAGAGGACCGATGTAAATACCCCCCTCAGTAGGTTCGCCTATTTTCCATGATTTGACTTCATCAATAAACGCTTTTACGTAATCATCATAGACATTTTCATGCACATAAATGCGTTCAACTGAACAACAACTTTGTCCATTATTGTAAAATGCACCATCTGCCGTTCCAATAGCCACGTTTTTAATATCGGCGACATCATCGGCTACATATAATGGGTCTTTACCGCCCAATTCGAGTTGACAAGGCACCATTTTAGGAGCTACTTTTTGATAAATATAATTGCCTGTTTTATAAGAACCTGTGAAAAAATAGCCGTTAAAAGGCAATTCCAACAAGACATCGCCAACCTCGCCAGCACCGATTGCCGTTGCAAAAACTTGAGATGGAACACCCGCCTCTAAAA
>JAYTMI010000762.1:0-13565 GCA_043728625.1 Saprospiraceae bacterium
GTCGCTGATGATGGTATTGTCCAAAATTTGGCGCACCCGCACACACGCCTTGCCCGTTGCTTCGTCTGGCACAGACCAACGCAAGGCACGTAAGTCGCCGGGTACAGTCACTGCAATCGGACGCCAAGTAATACCGCCATCATTTGAAAAGTCAACCGCAAAGTACCCCTCAGTACCATAGGCTTCCCAACGGATATTTTCAGTGGTATTGGCTGCGATTGACTCGCCGCCATTCGGGTACGTTATGGTGACATCTTGTTTGTTAAACTCATAAACCAAGTAAAATGACTGGCTATCACTCGGCATACTGAACGCATTGACGCTTAATTCAAGCGTTGTTGTGCCTAAAGCGGGTAGTGAAGCCCCGTCTATAATCACTTGTTCCACATTGTTCACACGGTCTTTGCCGCGTGTTGCGGGCTTACTCATACTGTCCGGATTGAGTGTCGTATTGAGTACCCAAGGCAGAAATAATTGTCTCGTTTCTGTATTTTTAACGGTCAAATCTAAGTCATTCACTAAGGCTTTTGACGCATTGGGTGCACCTGCTGGGTCAGACCAATACAGCATGACTTTTACTTGCTTCACACCTGCGGGAATACTGAGGGGTATGGTTTTGACAGAATCTGCCCTTGACACACTGGCTTTTATGTATTTTTTACTTTTTAAAGTCAAATAGGCTCGCCACGCATTGAGCCGCCCCCAACCATAATAAAAATCGGGACCGATATTACCCAAGTCGTCAGCGGTATTCATCATGGCTGCTTTGATGAGTGCAGCATCTGGTATTTGACCACCATTCAAATCACTAAAAGCATGATACAACTGTGTGGCAACTGCTGCCGTTGCGGGGCAAGAAAAACTTGTACCACTGATTGAAGTCGTTTGGTTGTTCGGTCGTGTCGTGTAAACACTTGTGCCAACCGCACAAACATCGGGTTTGATGCGCCCGTCTACACTCGGACCACGGCTGCTTGAACTCGCAAGGCGGTCGTTTACGTCCAAATTGCCCACTGTAACAATATTTTTACCCAATTTGAAGCCACCCGTGATACTGCCATAATTCGAGACACCGATACACGTGCCGCCACCGCTGTTGCCCGATGAAAACACATGAAACAATTTTGGATTCGCAAAAGCCTGAGCGTCAATGTTGTTGGCAAATGAGTTATAGACGTTGCAACCCGACTGACCGGGCGTTCCTTGACCATAACTCGTCGAAGTCACGTAGGCTTTGTAAGTCGTCTGATTGGCAACGGCATTCTGAATTTGTGGATAGGTATCAATGATTTGAGAAATGACTGTTGCACCCGAAGCACCACTTTTCAACGCGGGATCGAGATTGCCGGCGGCGGCACCTGCACCTGCTGTGGCATCGGCATGGTCAACATCACCACCTGCGCCGCTATTCTGAACTTGAATCAAACGCCCTTGAAAATCAATGTGTGGTCCTACGGGTCCATCGTCGGCATAAGACAGACCGAAGCCCGTACCGTCGTATTTTAGTCCTGTTTTGCCATCTGTATTAAGGGTATTGCTGCGATGTAACTGATTGCTTTTTTCGTCTTCGCGTTGCGGTTCGTCGTCTATAAAATCAATAAAGCGAATATAAGGTAAGGAAGCGACACGTTCTATATCTGCTTTTTTAACTCTTATGGTAACAGTTTGAAAAAAATCATTGGGGAAGCCGATGGTTTCAAAACCCCGTTTTTGGAGGTCAATAGCGGCTTGTTCAAGCGTGACATTGGCGTAAGGTTGAACGATGAGGTCGTATTTTCCAAGCGTTTTTTGAGCAAAATCGGGGAAATTGCCTGCGCGTAAGCCGTTACTCATTTTGTCTGACCCCCTCAGTATCATGACCGTTTTGACGTTGTATTTTGATAAAAATGTAAAATCAAAACCCAAAGGAAAAGACACAACAAAGGCGTTGCTCGGAATATAATCCATAAATGCCATGCCTTTTTGCTTCATTTCTGCCTTATCAACGGGCATGGGTAAGGTTTGAAACTGAACGAGGCGATAAAAATGATTGTTAAAAACCTCGGCATTCGTTGGCGAAGCCGTTTTTTGAGCGTCAAAATCGGCGGTGGTTTCAATCGTTCTGGCGTTCAGATAAATCGTATTTTGAGCATGGATAGACATAGCGCAGGCGCATAAAAAGACTGTTGCTATGAGTGTATAAAAGTATTTCATGAATATGGTTTGATTTGATGAATAATGATTTCAACTGCGGTCAAGGAAAACGTAAAATTAGAAAAAGTTAACATTGTTTATTTGTTTTAGTGAATCATGTAATCTACATTTGTATCAATTACATTTTTAGAACTCAAAACTATCTTTTCATTCCGCTAAAACCAGACATTATGTTAACAATCCGCAATCCGCAATCCGCAATCCGCAATCCGCAATCCGCATGATAGAACCACCCTAACAGGGTAAGTTTTTTCTTTGCGCTTTTTGCGTGCTTGTCATTGATATTGTCAAAGGGCATTTAGTCCCTTTTATGTCTTGAATAAACCTTATTTCTTAACCATTAAACGAAAACAGTATGTTCCATTCTTCTTAAACGCATTCTTTTTTACTGCTTTTGGTCTCTTTTGAGTCAAAACGCTTTGTTTTAGGTATTGCCTAAAAACAAATCAGGCGCACTATGTACGCCTGACCAACTTACCATAACCGCTAAATCATTGGTAAGTTGTTACTAAAACCTAATTTAGTTCAACAAAATTATTATTAAAATGAAAAAGATTCTAATTCTTAGTGTTTTATTTACATTTTTTGCTTGTTTTCAAGCTATTGCTCAACGCATACCAAAAGCTACTCGTGATGACAATCAAGTTATCAAGAACCTTACTAATAGAACCGATAAAAGCGGTTGGCTGTATTACAAAAACAGTACAAAGTTGACTCACAATAGTCTTTTGAATGACAACAAAGCGGCTTTTGGACTCACACCTAATGATGTAATGAAACTTGATAAAGAACAAACAGACGAATTGGGCGGTAAACATCTTCGCCTAAAACAGTATTATAAAGGTGTCAAAGTGGAGGATGCAGACTATGTTTTGCACTATGACCGTAAAGGAAATTTGACTCACTCAAATGGTCAACTGGGTGAGGAAATTGACAATAACACCAATGTCATTCCTTCAATTAGTGAATCCGAAGCCTTAGCAAAAGCTGTTACTGCTTTAGATAGCTTAAAACTTGCTTGGTTAGACCCAATTTGGGAACAAATGATTCGAACCGACAAACAAGATTCTTCGGCTACTTATAAGCCAAAAGGACAATTGCTTTTAACACTGTCAGATAATGGAAAGTATAAACTCGCTTATGTTTTTGATATTACAACGATAAACCCAAATGGTGGTTGGAAGTTATATATTGATGCCAAAAATAGACAAGTTTTGAAAAAAGTGTCAAATATACAACAATGCACCCCAGTTGCTATTTCCTTTACATCCCTTTATAATGGAGTACAAGGTGTTTTAGGTAGAAGAGCAGGCTGGTTTTCAAGTTGGAGAGGTCTGGAGACATGTAATAATGAAGTTAATGCCGAAACTGTTCACACTGATGGTTCTGCAGTTGTAAATAACAGCGATTCTTGGGGAACTTACCAACAACAATTTACTTCAGCTCATTGGGCAGTTGATCAAAGTTGGAATTATTTTAAAAACAAATTCAACCGTAGTGGTTGGGATGGTAATCATAAAAAAGTGAAAACTTTTGTGGATGATGTCAATTTTGGTGGTGGACCTTTTTATAGACTTAGCGACCAAACAATACATTCATTTAAAAAAATTTATGGCTTTAGATATTACAGGTCATGAGTTTACACATGGTATTATGCACCACACTTCAAACGTTGGTAGTACTGGTGAATCAGGAGCTTTGAATGAATCTTTTTCTGATATTTTTGGCACATTAATTAATCATAATACAACGGGAAGCCTTAACTGGCAAACAGGTAGTGAATTTCCTTGGTCAGAAGTAGGATTACCGATTACATTTTTACGAGATTTACAAACACCCGCAAATTCTTTTCCTCCTAGTCCAGCAATTTTTATGGGTGCGAACTGGGCAAACACAGCAAATCCTTCAAGTAATAACGATTTTGGTGGTGTTCATATAAATTGTGGTGTTCAAAATCGTTGGTTTAACCTATTATCTATGGGTGGGTTTCAAAACAATGTTAATGTTCAATCCATTGGCATTGATAAAGCTGCAGGTATCTCTTATCACAATTTGACAACACAATTATTTTCTGGTGCCCTTTATCAAGATGCCGCAAATGGGGCAACTGCTGCCGCAGAAGCTTTATATGGATGTGGTTCTTTTGAGTTAGAACAAACAAGACTTGCTTGGCAAGCAGTTGGCGTTAATCCACCTCAACCACAACTCAACCTTTTTGGTCAAACTAATATATGTAGCGAGTCATATTTCGATACTTATATCAATTTCGATGCTTGTTGGCGTTTTGGGACAAACTAGACATGGTCATATCCATCTCAATTTAACGGCACTACTTACGGGAATGGCAACAGCACATTAGCACTAACAATTCCTGCCAATGAAAATGGCTATTATGAAGTTACTGTCACTGGTAATTTTAATGGTACAGTTCAAACTCAATCTCTTTGGTTGTCGGTTTCAAATTGTGGTGGGCAATATTCTGCGAAACTTAATTCACATCTGACACAAGCAAATCAATTCACATTGTCACCAAACCCCACATCTGATATTGTGAATATTATTCTTCCAAACGGTATTAATAATGTTATTTTTGATGCAGAACTATACAACTCTTTAGGTCAACTGGTTTACAAAAAGAGGATTACTGATTCTGACAACCGGTTGGAAATATCTGAATTACCGAAAGGTTTTTATACTGTCGTATTGAGAAACTCTTCTGATAAAAAAGTTGTATTTTCTAATAAATTGACTAAATTTTAATAAAATGAAATATTATTCTATTTTCATATTTCTTTGTTTCTGTTTTAAAGTAAATGCACAAGATACGCAGCACAAAATTTCGGCAGCATTGAAAACAGGTCCCATTTTCTTAAATTTTGTTCAAAATTTAACTTCTCCGATAAATACTGGAAAATATAACTATTGGAATCTTGAATTTAGTATAGAAGAAAATAAATTCGGTATAGGATTCACTACTCGGTATATTACAGAGCAAAGAGGGTTCATCAAAAACCCTTTTTTTGAACCACTTGTCAAAACTAATAGACCTATTTTTTCATTTACTGAAGGTGAACTTGTATTTAGACAACAATATTTTTCTGGGTTTACTTTTTTCTTAAATAAAAGATTTTTTATCAGTAAACAGAACCATAGAATTGATTTTGGAATAGGTACACAACAGCGAAAAGGGTTTTTAAGTTATTTCATTGAGTATATGGGTGGAGGATGGGAACCCGTAACACGTGACATAGCTCTAGACAAATATAGTATTTTTACGCGCTTGGGCTATTCTTATATGATTAGCAAACATTTTAGTATAACGACTAATATCGAGTATTCAAGGTTTAAAATGAAACCTTCTGAGTTTTGGGATTTTAATATTTTAGCAGGGGTTAGATTTTAGTCCTCTAAAATGAGGCTGTCTGATTAATCATCATGACAGCCTCATTTTTTTATACTTTATTAGAATCTTACTATATCTTAAAATCCAAAAGACATTGTTTTATTTCCCATCAAAAAAGGTTCAATCCAATAAACGAATACTCTGGCAAACGAAGATTTCAGTTCAAAAATAAAGAAATATTTTCTCCCCGTTGGCTTACCTTGTTCCCTCCTCATAAAAACGCAGATGCTCGTTAGCACCTTCAGACGCGACACGGATTACTTTTCGGGTCTTTGACCCGCGAAAGCTGTTTAAAAGTGTTTAATGAATACCCCCTCAGTATAGATGTATCTGTTTTACCTGCGGGTATGTATAATCTTGTTTTTTCTGTCAAAGACAAGTTGCCAATTGTCCAGAAGATTGTGGTTATGAGATAAAATGCTTTTAACTACTTCTACTTATCTACCAAAAAATGGTGTTTTTTGCTTGAAATAGTATGCGAACATGAGCGAAGTCGGGATTCGAAATATGCTTATCCTTTTTCACAGTTCTGTGAACACTCTCGTGATCACTCTCTAAGGAATTGCGACATTGCTGTTTAACAAAAGGGCATTGCTGTTTGACAATACGACATTGCTGTTTGATAATACGACATTGCTGTTTAGCAAAAGGGTATTGCTGTTTGACAATACGACATTGCTGTTTAGCAAAAGGGTATTGCTGTTTGACAATACGACATTGCTGTTTAACAAAAGGGCTTTTCACTAAATACTAAGGGCTTAAATTTGGTGCTTACTAAAGGCAGACAAAGTAAATTTTACAAATATTTATAAATGTAATATTTTTGGCATTGTTATTGATGAAGAAAAATTGCAATATAATTCCGTATTGCTTAAATCAATGACAATGAAAAATGTCGTGCTTAAAACGTACCGAAGGAAGACACAGCGCCTGTTGTACACCTTTGCTACCATCATTCATCAACACTTGTCAAATGACGAGCAGTTCATTTCTTTGAAGCCCGATTATGACACTTTGAAAGTAGAAAATGATGCCTTTAATGTGGCTCTTGCCAATGCTTTACGCGGTAGTGAAGCGCAAACCCGTATCAAAAACACCTGTTATCAAGTGGTTCTGGACCGTTTAGACCTATTGGTTATGGGTGTGAATGCCCTCGCCAAAGGTGATATAGAGATTGGGCGTGCATCTGGTTTTGATGTGCCAACTGAAGCGCAATCTATTGATGAAATCAACAAACCAACAAATTTGGAGGTCAAAAACAATGAAGACGCTACGGGTCAGGCTTTCGTGAAGTGGAAAAAAGACAATACTGTTATCACCGTTTGTATCGAGTATCAAAAAGTAGGCGAAACGAATTGGCAAAACGGTACATACAGCACCAGCAGTTCTGCTGTTTTGACGAGCCTTGAAGCGGGTTCTTATTACAACGTGCGTATCTATGGCACAGGTCGTAAAGGACTTAAAAGTGATCCCACGAGTGCTGTCATGGTGTTGGTAAGCTAACTAAAAACAAATGGCGGGTATCTTTTTTTTGTAACTGCGAACAAACCTTAATTTTATGAAAGCGTCTATTAAAATGTGAAGTGCTTATCTCAAACCAAGAGATAAGCACTTTTTCTTTTTATAATCAACCGCCCATCAGCAGAAATATGAGACATCCCGAATTTTGCAACAACGAAATTCGGGATTCTTTTTATTCGAAAACGTGCAAATCCTAACGGGTTTTTAGGTTTTGACAACGAATTTAAACTGTTGTAAAATGCCGAGTAGTGCGTTTTATATATTTTTTTAGAATTACTTTTCAAAAGCCCATCGGGCTGGCACTGTTTATAAAAACATCGAATCAAGCCATTTTTAAAGGTGCATAGCACCGTCACCCTATAAACGGGGTCGGTGCTACGCACCTTATGGAACTATTTATCTATTTTTTCTATAACCGGGGTCAGTCCTAACGGACTTTTTTAATGCGTTCTTTGAAATTGAATGTTCTTACTTTATTTTAATTCTAAAAATAAGTACGTAAACGAGAATAAACGGGAAATTGATTTCTTGCAGCTATTTGAATAGTGAACGCTTTACGTTCATTCATCGTTTATCATTTATCATTCATCATTAATTACAACAGCGTTTCTAAATAATGTGTTTCGATGCCATAATGTTTTTTTATGGCTGCCACCTGTTCTACCGCCGACGCTTTAGGTTTATCGGTTTTGATACCCACAATCATCACATTTTTAGGCGTATGCTCCGTCGAAACGAACTCAAAAACCTTGGTTTTATAACCTTTTGACTCCAAAAGTAAGGCGCGAATGCCATCGGTCAGGAGTTCCGCTTGGCGTTCTTCGAGGATGCCATGTTTCAAAATGGGCTGCATTTCGTTTTTAACTTTCAATTCTTTGCGCAATTGTTTGTGGCAACAAGGCGCAACGACAATGACTTTTGCCCCTGCTTTTATACCTTTGGCAATGGCAATATCGGTCGCAATGTCGCACGCATGAAGGGCGATGAGCATGTCTAATGTTTTCATTTCCACCGTATTAATGTCTTGTGCAAAAAACTGGAGTTCATCAAAATCGCATTTTTCCGCCAACTCATTGCAAAAAGAAACTAAGTTTTCACGCAACTCATAACCTGAAACGGTTGGGTTGGTTTTTAAGGTATTTTTCAAATAATCGAACAACGCAAAGGTCAAATAGCCTTTGCCACTACCGAAATCGGCAATATGTGCATCGTCGGGCAAGTCGGCTTCACGCAACAATGCGGCTATAATTTCGATATACTTATCAATTTGTTTGAATTTCTTTTGACCTTTTTGGGTGATATTGCCTTTTGAATCTGTAATGTTTAGGGCATTAAAATAAGGTTGGGCAGGGTTGAGCAAGCGTTTCTTTTCTTGATTGTGTTGTAAAGTACCCCCCTCAGTATGACGCGACTTTGACGATGATTTTTTGATAAAAAACTGTGCATTATCTGCTTTTTTATTAAATAACAATGAAAAATCGTTATCGGTTGTAAATAAATCAGCCGTTAAAAAGGTTTCACCTAATTGCTGTTTGATAAAAAGTACCCCCTCAGTATAATCGTAGTTTTTGACCTCATCGCGGGTGGCATAACGAAAAGTGAACTGAATTTTGGGCTGTTTTTTAATCATAACCAACCGCGCATAAATGTTTTTGACATCGGAATGATGCCGTAAACGCGATAAAGTGAGTTTTAGCATGGTTTGACGTTCCAAGCTATCGGTCAGTTTTTCGTAAAATATCGGTACGGCTGTAATATCCATAAGAAATTGATGAATTATAAATGATGAATGTGCAAAACCTTGATTCTTTTACTTCGTTCAGAGTGACAAAAAATTTTCATTGTGACAAAACTAAAAAGGTTTGAGTGAAAATAGCGAAAATTTCAAAAAAATGTGCATTTTTGTTCATGCAAACAAAAGAGCAATTTGGAATTGTTTTTGCAGCTAAAAACAAGATTTTCAAGCATTTAAGAATCTAAAAATAAAATTATGACTCGTTCCGTTGGCATATTTATCTTATGTCTTTTTTTTACAACAGGGATCAAAGCCGACACTGCCTCGCAAATCATTATGAATCGTCGGGCGGCTGTGACGGTGAGTCCTGTGCGTCTTTTTGCGGATTCGAGCTATACTCAACAGACGGAAATGACTTTTACTGAGGGGGAGCTTTTTGAAGTCATCGGCGAGTCCACGATTGAACATTTTGACAATACGCAAAATCAGACGTTTAAATGGTACAAGGTCAAGGCATCTTCTGGCGTGACGGGTTGGATTTTTGGCGACAACTTAGCTGTGGTGCTACCTGAATATTTGATTGATGCAACTTTACGTCCGTTCTATAAAAAATCAGCCCATTTTGACAATGGTTTTGAAAAAGCAACGGTTTGGGTGGCGGGAACAAATGGGCATGATGTCAAAGACCCGAAAGCCCCTCAGTATAACCCGTCGTACAAGGAATTTTATTTGGTTGTGACAAATGAGCGTGGGAAATGCGCCGTTTTAAACTATGCCAATGCCAGTGAGACGGCAAAAAAAGAATTACAAAGTCTTTATTTTCAAGACCTTACGGAAAATAAAATAGATGAAATTATCATGGAAACCACGAGCCAACCCGCTGGGCGCACCGTGGCAGAAAGGACGTTTGAGGTTTTCAATTTTCAATCAGGTGCTTTGACAAAAATTTTTGAAGAACGTTTGACCTTACTTTGGGAAACAGATGTGCCTTCGCCCGCCTTTTCAAAATTTGTCGAAATAGAAGGCTCTACGATACGCGTGGCGTATCTCGATTTTGTAGAATGTAACAAATATTCTTTAGGTTTGCCAACCGATATTCGGAGTAAAACACAAGAACGTTGTTTAGAATATGTGACTTATAGTTTTGTTTGGGATAGAACAATACGGCAGTTTCGAGAATTGTACAAGCCGAGCCGTAGAACATTGCAAGCTGTTGTCAATCAACCTTTTACGCTGAAAAAAACACCTACTCTGTCTGCTGAAAGTAGTGTTTTGGTACAACCTAATGACCGCTTACAAGTCATTAAGCATTATGAAAATATAAAATTAGAAAACGGAAAAAAAGTCGTTGACACATGGTTATATGTCAAGCACCCGACGGGTTTATTTGGTTATATTCCTGGCAATCAATTGACTTTTAAAAACACCGAACACGCTGCAATTTTGAAATCTTACTACGAAAAGCCACCACTTATGAAACAAGGTTGGCATACCCCAAATCGGTTTATTTTTGTTAGAATGCCCTAAGTTTTAATCCTTAATTTGATTAAAACCTTTGAAATCAACGGTTTATATTGATTTTTTTTGTTAAAAAACGAGAAATAGTTAAGATAAAAAGGTATCATTAAAAAAAAGTTTGTAATTTGGCTCGCTGAAAACAATGTCCATCAACAGCACTGTAATTTTCAAACTTATCAAACTTTTTTATCTAACAATTTAATTCTGCCACACTATGGGACCTAATTCATTCCGGAATCTCACCTACCTCGCCGTTTTAGCCGTTGTAGGTGCCTTGGTCTATCTGATTTATCAGTCAAGTAAAAAGAAGAGCGAACGCCTCAACCCAAGCATAGAAACACCTGCTGGTTTAGGTAGTTATTCCGACACGCTTGGCAGCATTGTGGGTTCTTCTACGGCTACATTACCTTCGTCAGCAGCGATGTCTGGCGATACAGTACACGAAGCAGTAGATGGAACGCTCCGCAGCCCAGGAACGTCATTGGCATCTGATGTAAAAGATGTCACAGTGAACGATCCAGGTAGTATCGTTGGTTCAAGCTCAAGTAGCTCATCGGCAAAAAGCACGACTAAGCCTAAATCGCCAGCCACAACATCTAAAAGTGTTCAAGCCACAAAACCTGTAAAATTTGATGCAGGAACAGCTAAAGGCGATTATATGGTTATTGCGGGTGCATTTTCAAGCAAAGACAATGCAGCAGCACTCGTTGCCAAGTTAAAAAAACTTGGTTTTACGCATGCTGAAGCGGTCAAACTTGAGAACTCTGCAAATACGTATGCCGTCGCTGGTTACTACCAATTCAAAGGTGGTGCCGACGCAGCTGTACGCACTTTGCAGGCAAACAAAATCAAATCGTATGCTAAAAAGAAAGCTGGTGAGATTTATAAGCCTTCTTCAGTGCCTGCACCAGTTAAGCCGAGTACAACAAAGCCTTCGGCTTCGGCACCTAAGCCAAGCTAAGGGTTACCGACTGATGATCTTTGGGTCAAAAAAAACAGCCTAAAATAGTCGTATTGTTTTTAAAAAAATTGAAAAACAATACGACTATTTTAGGCTGTTTTTTTTGACCTAAAGATTCTTTTTTATACCTCAAAGTAAACTTTTTAAAGCGCTCAAAGCATCTGTATAAACAAACGTAAAGCCTTGGTTCTCAATTTTTTGTGAAGACACTTTCGTGCTGCCCAATACCGTATCTGCCATTTCGCCCATTACCAACCGCAGCGTAAATGCTGGCGCAGGCAGTAACAAATAACCTCCTCCTTTTGCTTCTGCAATGGCTTGCATAAACGCATAATTCGTCATAGGATTAGGCGCAACAGCATTGTATATGCCACTCATATTACCCTGTTCGAGAGCAAACTGAAACATACGACACAAGTCTTCGATATGAATCCAAGAAAGATATTGTTCGCCATTGCCAAAATAAACGCCCGTCCGAACAAGAAAAGGCTTCAACATTTCGGGCAAAGCCCCCCCCTCAGTACTCAGCACGATGCCTATGCGTAAAGCAACTGTTCGGATGCCTGTTTTTGGGACTTCATCAATAGCATTTTCCCAAGCGACGGTACTTTCAGCGAGAAAACCTTTTCCTGCCACATCGTCTTCGGTCATCAAATTAGCACCTCTGTCGGCATAAAAACCGATAGCTGACGCAGAGATGTAAGCTTTTATAGTATGTTTTTCTTTTTGTAAGAATTTGGCAATCAATGCGTTAGAAAAAGTTCGGCTTTCAATAATGACTCTTTTACGCACAGCCGTCCAACGTTTATCCACGATACCCGCACCTGCTAAGTTGATAATTGCATCCACGTTGTCGAAAGCGGTTTTATCATAAGTGCCTTTTTCGGGTTGCCAAGCAAATGTAGGAAATTCTGTATTAGGGTCAGCCCGACGGCTTAGATGAGAAACGTTGTAGCCTTGACCCCTCAGTAAACGGCTCAAATGCATGCCTATCAAGCCTGTTCCGCCTGCAATTAAAATGTTTTTCATGAATTTCTTTTGAGGTTTAAACAACATAATGTGCTTAAAGTTTCGAAAAAAGAAAACCTTACAAAGGATTAAAAGCCTCTGTAAGGTTCGAAGAGTTATTTGAATGCTTTAAGTTTTTATTTTCTTTTTTCAATATCTACATGACAAAAAGCTCATTCTACTCAATCATAGTAGTATTTGCCCTTCTTTTTTTTCTGACCAGGTGCGAAGTCGCGGCCACGTCCATGATGATAGTCGTCACGTTCATATCTTCTTGGCGGCGGGGGCGGTGCTATATATTCCCATTGTCCTGAAATCCAAACATCTCTTCGTGTATAGCTGTCGTACACCCAATGTCCTTCAACCCAAACATGGTCAGGGCTTGGACAAACAGGTCTTTCGACAACAACGACGCGCGGACGGGGCGGCGGTACGCCAATTCGGACTTCAACCAACTGTGCGGAAACACTTTGGAGAGAAAAGAGGGAAATAAAAAACAAAAGAGAGACAATTGTGGTTACATGTTTCATTTTGAAAGCTTTTAATTGTGAATTTTTACAAAGGTAAAACACTAAGGAATGGGCTTAGGTTAAGACAATTTTAAAGTCCGTTAAAAGTCCGTTAAAAGAAAACCATTATTTCGCCTTATTTTTGCGGCTCAACGATTCATAAAAAATATGGAACTCAACTATAAAGAATTTGGTACGGGCGAACCGCTTATCATCTTACACGGCTTGTTCGGGACGCTCGACAATTGGCAGACGATAGCGAAAAAATTGGCGACAGAATACACCGTTTTCATACTCGATTTGCCCAATCATGGTCGGTCGCCGCATACTGAGGGGGTGTTTGACTACGAGACAATGGCGGATGCTTTGGCTGAATTTCTTCAAAATCATTGGATTTATGAGACACGCCTCGTCGGGCACTCGATGGGTGGCAAATTGGCGATGCAGTTTGCTTTGTCGCATCCCGATATTGTGAAAAAATTGGTTGTGGTTGATATTGCACCTAAATTGTATAAAAGTGGACATCAAGACGTATTTGATGCGCTTTTTGCCATTGATTTGGACACATTGACCGATAGAAAAGAAGCTGAGGCGATTTTGATGGATAAACTAAAAGGCGATGTGGGAACGGTTCAGTTTATGTTGAAAAACCTCACACGTAATAATCCTTTCAATAAGGATGAAAATACTGTCGAAGAACGAAATCCCGATACTTTC
>JAYTMI010000763.1:0-4345 GCA_043728625.1 Saprospiraceae bacterium
TTATCGGCATCTGCTAAACCGACACCCACACCGTCAGGGTCGGTTGTAAACAAAGAATTATTCCTTAAATCTGCCAACGGTACTGAGGGGGTCGGTAATTCGATGCCCGCAACCGTAATTTTCGTAATACGATAACCTTTGTTACTCAATAAGATAGAATCACCTAAGCCTACACCGAGTTGTAAATCATACATATCAGCCGTGCCGGGGTCAACTTCAACGCCATTATTTGTGAACTTAACGGTTGAACGACCGATGCGGCAATAGCCGCCAATCTCATCAGGTATCGAGCCTTGACCGACAAAACCGACATTGACTTGCCCTTCACCTAAACGAATGATGTCTTGTCGTGAAATGGTATTGCAAAAACGGTCATCGCAACCCCAAGACATGGCATGCGTGCTTGTCCGTGATTTGTTACAATTGACGACGCAAAAATTTTCAACGATTGTCACCGTTTCATCCGGGTCAAATAGTAAATCACCGTTTGCAGGTGCTGAAGGTCCACGTGTGTTGTATTGAAGAATAGATGAAGGTACTGTCACGGCGATGGATGTGTCACCCGTCAAATTGAAAACAGGCGTTTTGGTCATGGTAACAGCTTGTCCATTGATGGTCATACTTTGGACAGAAATACCCGCACCTTGTGTGTTTTTATACTCAAAACCCTTGATATAACCGTCAAGACCCGAATTATTGATAAGAATCGTTCTCTGAAAACATTGACCAACACGCGCCGCCGTTGCGTTATTGGAAACCGACACTGTGAAAAACGGCACCTTGATTTGGTCGCGGTAAGGCGTTGAAAAATCAGATTCCGTCAGACCAGAAGACGCGCCTATATTATAGCGAAAATCCCACGCATCTTTCACATCAATCAAGTCATTCCGTGTTAACGTATCGGTGTATTCGCAATTAACACGAATAACATAACTGATATTGACGAAAGACGTGCCACTCACCGGTGTCAAATCGGGCAAGGTAAATGACGCACCACCGCTATTTGACGTACTCATATTGACTCCTGCCGACGTACCCACCGCATTAAAACGGACAAATTGTACACCTTTAAAGAGTTTTAAAGTCGCTGAAATATTGCGCCGCGTGGCGGACAATGCCCCCTCAGTAGCGACGGTCATTGTTACCGTTGCTTCGTCACCACATATGTTTAAGTTGCGGGGTGCCGAGGCAGCGTCTTTGAAAGCAACTTTCAGATTATTGTTTTGTGCCAATAGTGGGGAGAGAAAATAAGCACACAGGAGGATAGAGATTAATGGTTTCAAATAAAGTTTTCTCATTGAATGAGTCTGTTAGTTATGAGTTTATTATTCTACATAGTAATGAAAAAGTGGATATAACTTGGGGGATATATCTATAATTGACTATTGGAAGCCAAATTCATGCCATTAAAGGGGGCAAACAAGGATAGGAAACTTTAAAAAGTACAAAGCCCCATAGGATATGTGTTTATTTGAATAATTCTACAAAACCAATTTTTTCTATACATCATGCTATAAAAAGCATTGTTTATACTTAACTTTGTTGGAAAAGTTAAAACAACGTTAACTTCTCGCTCAAACACCTGCCAAAACTTCCTTCTTTGCATCATTAATAAATAGCTAAGAAAAAACGAATTTATTATAACAATTCAAGGAATCTTAGTCACAATGTAACAACAAAACCCATTTTTAACGTTTAAAATCCAAAAGCCCGAAGGCAGGTTATTTATTAACGAAGTCATTTATCTTATGAAAAATTTTATTTTTATTCTCCCCGTGCTTATGCTCTTAGGCGGTCTCAATGCTCAAAACATGAAATTTAGAACCGATGATTACGCTAAGGAATGGAAAGAAATTTCTGTCCTCGAAGGACAAGGTTTACCTAAATCTGCGCTTCAAAAAGTAGAAGACCTGTTGGCTAAATCCAAAAAAGATGACAATCCTTCGCAACTCATCAAATGCCTCATTTATAAGGCAAAATACGTCTCTGAATTGGAAGAAGATGGCTATGTCAAAGCTGTTAATTCGATGCACGCCGATATGGAAAAAGCGGAATTTCCAACAAAACAAATTTTGCAGTCCATGCTTGCCGAGATGTATTCGAGGTATTTGGACAATAATATCTGGAAATTACGCGACAGAACAACGACTTCGGGTTTCAAAACAGATGATTTACGGACATGGACAATGCAACAATTGTCCGACGAAGCCACCCTACTCTATCGTTTGAGCGTCAACGACGACCGTTCAAAGGAGGTGGCTATTAAGGTTTTTGATGCCATTACGACTGAGGGGTCGGATGAACGCAGACCTGTACTTTTTGATTTTTTAGCCCATCGGGCGATTGATTATTTCATGGACGAAAAAACGTATTTGTCTGAGCCAAGTTATACGTTTGAATTGGACAATGAAGCCTTGTTTGGCGATGTGGAAAAATTCGTTGGCATCAACTTAGAAAGCCGTGATTCATCATCTATGAAGTTATGGACTTTAAAGCTCATGCAAGATGCCCTACGTTTTCATTTAAAAGATGAAAATGTTACGGCTTTGATTGATGCGGACTTGAAACGACTGTCATTTGTACATCAAAACGCCGTGATGTCCAATAAAGATGATTTATATATCAAAAGCCTTGAAGGTTTACGCAGTAAATATGCTAATAATGCGGCTTATGTAGAAATTTCCTTGAAAGTAGGACAACATTACCGCAATAAAGCGTCAGAATGGAAACCCAACTCTGAAAACATCGGCAAATTTGACAATAAAAAAGCCCTTGATATTGCCAAAAAAGCCATCCAAAAATACCCAAAAGCCTATGGTTCGGCAGCTTGTCGGTACTTGATTGATGAGATAATGACCCCCTCAGTAGATTTCAAAGTTGAAGAGGTCAATGTGCCTAATAAAGCCATTTTGTCGTCGGTTCATTTCAAGAATTTAGACTCGTTTTACTATAAAATCATTAGGCTTTCTGAACAAACAAACAAACGTGATTTCAGGGATGAAACAGAGCGTTTGAAGTACTATAACAGTCTGCCTACTGTCAAAAAAGGGCATATAAAATTACCCAATGATGGTGATTACAACCCACATACAACAGAAATCAAAATAGACAAATTGCCCAATGGTTTGTACCTCATTTTAGCTGCGGACAACGATAAATATGCCCTCAAAAACAGTAGTAAAGTCAGTTACACCGTATTTAATGTCTCCAATATCGCTTATTGGCAACGGACAAGTGCAGACGAACCCAATGAATTTGTCGTAATAGACCGTTCAACTGGTGCGCCATTGGCAGGTGTAACCGTCGAGTATTGGGAAAATCGCTATAATCCGAAAACACGTTTAGAAGACAAAGTGAAAATTGGTACAACTGTCAGTGACCGAAACGGTTTTGTTTATTCACGTTTGCCAAAAGATAAATATTTTACAGCAAAATTCATTTACGGCAAGGATTCACTGATTACAGGCGATGGTTTTTCAAATTATTTCTATCAACCTGAAAATCGAGTCGTAACCCAAACACAGTTCTTTTTGGATAGAGCGATTTACCGCCCTGGTCAAACCGTTTACTTCAAAGGCTTGGTTTATAGCCGAAATACTGAGGGGTCTAAAACACCGACGATAAAACCTAATGTGCCTGTTGAAGTGACGTTTTATGATGTCAATAGGCAAAAAGTCAGTAGTTTGAAACTTACAACAAACAGTTTTGGTACGTTGAATGGCTTTTTTACAGCCCCAACGACTGGTTTGTTGGGCAATATGAGTATTCAAGCAAGTGTTGGCGGACAAGTCAGTTTTAGAGTTGAAGAATACAAACGTCCTAAGTTTGAAGTTAAAATGCTGCCTTTGATAGGTGATTTTACGCTAAATCAAGACGTAAAAGTAAAAGGCGAAGCGAAGGCTTTCGCAGGTTCTAACATTGATGGTGCGAAGGTGAAATACCGTGTTGTCCGCGAAGTGCGTTTCCCTTATTGGCGTTATTGGGGCTGGAATCCTTATGCCGCGGCAGGGCAGGAAATTGCACATGGCGAAACGACAACCGATGCAAAAGGAATTTTTGAAGTAACTTTCAAAGCCTTACCCGATTTGTCTATTCCAAAGGATAAAAAACCTGTTTTTGATTATGCCGTTTATGCCGATGTGACGGACATCAATGGCGAAACACACAGCACAAAAGCAAGTGTTTCAATTGGTTATATATCTTTGAATCTCGATATTGATTTGCCGCTTGAAGTCAATCGCAAAGAAGCTAAGGCTGTTAAAATCACAACTAACAACCTAAATGGACAGCCGTTGAGTGCAAATGGTAAAGTTAAAATTGAATTATTGACATCGCCACGCCGTCC
>JAYTMI010000764.1:0-8063 GCA_043728625.1 Saprospiraceae bacterium
ATATTGATAAGCTGTTTCAAAGACTCATTGCGTGCAAAAATAGAAGCTAAGCGATTATCGCCAGCCAATTTTTTGTATTCTTGAACAAACAAGGAGATAAAATCACCCGAAGAGTTAGCTTTTTGAGCCGTCGCATTCTCGATGGCTTTCGTGAAGTTCGGGTCTGTTGAACTGCCACTCAAAGAGATGAGGAAGTCCTTCAAATCCACTTGCAGCAAGACACTCATACCGCCTTTCAAATCGAGACCCAAAGCCAATTGCTTAGATTTCAAGTCCTGATAAGTATAGCTACCCACCAAAGGCACTGTCCAAATCTTTTCACTTGACATAGAGTCAAGGTAAGAAAGACGGGCAATTTTCGCTGCTGCTGCCTTATTTTCAGGTGCTGCCGCTTCTGCTGCTATCTTTGCCTTGTTTTCCGCTTCACGTTCAACACGGCTCGTGGGAATGTAATAAATAAACTGTCCAGCACAAATCAGGGACAGTAGCACTAAGAAAAACTTAATAATTCCTTTCGCTTGCATCGCTTGTAAAATTTTTTTTTTAAAAAATCTGACCCCTCAGTATCTAACCGATTGTTCCGCTTCTGAGTGGTTTTTGGTTGTCAAGTATTTTGTAAAGAACTCCTAAACGATTGATTATTATCGTTTTATAAAAATTATTTTTGAACAAATAAGCTCTTTTCAACACGCTGTCAAAAAGGCGTGCAAATATAACTCTTTTACTTTAAAAATGAACCATTTGTTGCAAAATCAGTATAGGCGCAAAATATTGCGCCTATACTGAGGGGTGCAAGTACAAATACAATTCCAAATACTGCCTATAAACAAAAAAGGCAGTACGTCATGTACCGCCTCCAACTAAAAACCAATTAATTATCAAACATTAATATCTTTTTATAATGATGAATGATGAAATATAAATGATGAATATTGTTAGGATTCATCATTTATATTTCATCATTCATCATTATTCTTTCAGTCTATTTTTAAACTCTTTTCTAAATTTTGCCATCTTTGGCGAAATCACGTAAGAACAATACGGCTCGTGACCATTGAGTTTGTAATATTCCTGATGATAATCTTCGGCAGGATAGAAACGTGCAAACATAGTGACTTCTGTTACAATTTTGTTACTCCACAAACCACTTTTTTCAATTTCGGCAATAATTTTTTCTGCCGACTTTTTTTGCGCTTCATTATGATAGAAAATGGCAGAGCGATATTGCGGACCCGCATCGTTGCCTTGACGGTTCAATGTTGTGGGGTCATGCACATGAAAAAAGACACGCAAAATATCCTCATAAGAGATGATTTTAGGGTCAAAATAGACATTTATGACCTCAGCATGTCCTGTATTACCATAACACACTTCCCGATAAGTCGGGTTTACTTTAGTGCCCCCGGTGTAGCCACTCACGGCTTTTTCGACACCTTTTAGTTCATCAAAAACAGCTTCGATGCACCAAAAACAACCGCCGCCTAAAGTAGCGATTTCTAAACCCTCTGTTTTAATTGAATCTTGCATTGTGACCATTACTTTTTTAGCTTCTGAAACTTTGGAGACTATTGGAGACTCCTTCGGAGAGGGGGTCGGATTACACGCCAAAAACGAAACCACACCATAAATACCCGCCCACATTAATTTTATCATTGTTAGACCTATTTCGAATTTAAACATTCTTTTTTTGCAAAAAGTTTTTGAACAATGCAAAGATACGGACACAATACTCACAAAATTGTAACAGATTTTTAAAAATACAACTATTTTCATTCTCTTTTAGACGAAAGCCCCCCCTCAGTATAATAACGTCATTTTTTGCCTAAAAAAACCACTCATCAACCAATAAATGTCTAAACATCTTTCTTTTAACTGCCTTTATCTAAAAAAAATGGTGGTTCATGGATATGCTTATACATTTGTTCCATGCCAAACAACCATTTTATTAAATTTCATAACAGCTCAAATTAAAAATCATAATATGCAGCAGTTCTTCAAATTCGTGTTTGCCTCATGCTTAGGCGTTTTTCTCGCCATCATCGCATTGACCTTGTTGGGTATCATTTCAGTAGCTGGTTTAGCGAGTGCTGGCGAAGACAATGTTAAAACCGTCGAATCGAACAGCGTTTTAGAAATCAAAATGGAAGAAATGATTCCTGAACTCACAGGAAACACCCAAAATGATAATATTTTCGACAGCAAAAAAGTTGTCGGGCTAACGTCATTGCTCGCAGCCATTGACCATGCTGCAACCGACGATAAAATCAAAGGTATCTTTATCAATACTCGTTTTATTACCACTGAATTTCCAAAAGTCGTCGCAGTACGTCAAGCGATTGAAAAATTCAAGCAAAGCGGCAAGTTTGTCTATGCTTATGCCGATTTCTATTCGCAAGGCGGTTATTATTTAGCATCCGTAGCCGATTCTATTTGCCTCAATCCGACTGGTGATATTGATTTCAAAGGTTTTGCTGCTGAAATTCCGTTTATGAAAGATATGTTTGACCGTCTTGACATCAAATGGCAAATTTATTATGCAGGTCAATTCAAAAGTGCCACCGAACCCTTCCGTCTGGACAAAATGAGCGACCAAAACCGTTTGCAAATGCGTGAATATTTGACGGGTTTGTACGATTTTTACTTGAATGACATCTCAAAAGCCCGTCATATTGATAAAAAAGACCTTTTTACTTATGCCAATGACTTAAAAATTTCAAGTGCACGCGAAGCCGTTCGCCTAAAGATGGTGGATACTGAGGGGTACTATGACGAAGCCTTGAATACACTTCGGACAAAATTAGGGCTTAAAGGAAAGGATAAAATTCACTCAATATCTCTTTCAGACTATGCCCAAACGGTTAAAAAAGAAACAGGTAAGGGTAAAAATAAAATTGCCATCGTCTATGCCGAAGGTGATATCAACTACTCAACTAATAGTAAAGAGGTTAATGGCTCAATTGATGGGCACCGCTACGCTAAAATCATTCGCAAACTACGTGAAGATGAGCATGTTAAAGCCATCGTTTTGCGCATCAATTCAGGTGGTGGGTCTGCTGTTTCGTCCGATCTGATTTGGCGTGAATTGGATTTGGCACGAAAACAAGGTAAAGTTGTTGTGTCGTCGTTTAGCGATTATGCGGCTTCTGGTGGCTATTACATTGCCTGTGCCTCGGATTCTATATATGCAGAACCGATGACTTTGACGGGTTCTATTGGTGTGTTCAGTATGATTCCAAGTCTTCAAAAAACCTTTAAAACAAAAATGGGCATCAGTTTCGATACCGTCAAAACAGCCGCACACGCCGATGGTACTAATGTTTTCTTTGACAATGACAATTATGAAGCAAAAATACTCCAAATGCAAACCGACAGCATCTACGAAACCTTCCTCAATCGCGTAGGCACATGTCGCAAAATGAGCCGCGACCAAGTTCATGCCATCGCACAAGGACGAATTTGGTTGGGTACAAAAGCAAAAGACATCGGTTTGGTTGACCGTATCGGTGGCTTGAATGAAGCGATTGCATCAGCCGCAGCTAAAGCAGGTATTACAGAATATAAAACGAGTGAATATCCAAAATTGAAATCGCCCATCGAGCAACTCATTGAAAGCATTACAGGTGAAAAGTCGTCGCCTGAAAGTCTAAAAGCAGCTGCTATCAAGTCTGAACTCGGTGAATACGCTGAATTTTATACTTATTTCAAGAAAATGCAAACGTGGAAAACACCGCAGATGCGGATTCCATATCAAATTCGGTTTAAGTGAAAACATTGAAAATACTGAAAGGGTGAAAGAAAAACAAAGCTGCTCGATGATTGATAAACATTGAGCAGCTTTATTTTTAGAATTTAACAAAAGTTATAGTCAAGTGACAAACAAAAAAGTCTGGCATCTTCCAATTTAACTTGCTTTTAGTTTTATTTTTTATCTTTGTATCTTTAAATTTTAAACGATATCAAGTCTTTTTCTTCATAAAACACAGCTATATAGATTTAGAAAATAATGAAAATAGAAAAAATCAGTATTAAAAATTATAAAGTATTCAAAGATGTGGAAATCCGCGACTTACCCAATATGTGTGTATTCTTGGGTGCCAACGGTGTTGGAAAAACAACGCTCTTTGATGTTTTCGGATTTTTAAGTAGCGCCTTAAAGAATAATGTTAAAATTGCACTTAATCAGCGTGGCGGCTTTAAAGAAGTTATTTCTCGAGATAGTAGTGGTGATATTCAATTTGAAATTAAATTTAGGAATACACCCGATAGGTACATTTCACCACTTATTACATATGAATTATCAATCGGTTTAAACCAACAAAATCAACCTATTGTAACAAAAGAAATACTAAGTTATAGGCGTGGGAAAACAGGTAAGCCTTATCGGTTTTTAAATTTTTCAAATGGGAAAGGATATGCCATTACAAATGAAGATGAATTTGAAGAAAGTAAACAAGCGTTCAACGAAAAAAGAGAAGAACAAACGCTTGATTCAGCTGATATTTTGGCAATAAAAGGTTTAGGTCAATTCCAAAAATTTAAAGCCATCAGTTCTTTTCGCAGATTGCTTGAGAATTGGTTTGTTTCAAATTTTCAAATACAAGCGGCTCAAAGTATCGAAGAAACAGGAATAAGTGAACATCTTTCAACGAGTGGCAATAATTTAGCTCAAGTAACAAAATATATTTACGAAACTTATCCTGATGTCTTTCAGTCTATTTTAGACAAAATGAAAAAGCGAATACCTGGTGTTTCACAAGTTGAAGCAGAAGAAACTAAAGATGGTCGTATTATTTTACAATTTAAAGATGGTAGTTTCAAAGACCCTTTTATAGCCCGTTATGTGTCTGATGGAACGATTAAAATGTTTGCTTATCTTATTTTATTAAATGACCCAACTCCTCACCCTTTGTTATGTGTTGAAGAACCAGAAAACTACCTTCATCCTGAACTTCTAACAGAATTGGCTGAAGAGTTTAGAGAATATGCACAAAAAGGCGGACAAGTTTTTATTTCAACACATTCACCCGATTTTGTCAATGTTTTGAATATTGAAGAATTATTTTGGTTGAATAAACCAAATGGTTACACGTCAATTCAACGTGCAAAAGATGATGAAGTCGTTAAAAACCTTGTAAAAGAAGGAGATTTATTAGGCTCACTATGGAAACAAGGTTATTTTAAAGGTAGTGGACCCAAAAGCTAAAACAAGATGCCAAGAATAGAAATACTAACAGAAGAACCTTCAATGCAGGTAGTATTAGAAAACATACTTCCGAAAATTGTATCGAGTAATTGGGAATTAGGTCACAATTACTTTATAAGGGCACACGAAGGAAAAAGCGATTTACAAAAGTCTATTCCTAAAAAAATAAAAGTCTTTTCGCACTATCATGAACCTGCGGGTGTTATCATTATTCATGACCAAGATGCTAATGATTGTAAGGTATTGAAAAGAAAATTATCAGATATGTGTATACAAAATGGTGATTGTCCTGTGTTAATTCGTATTGCTTGCCGCGAATTAGAAGCATGGTTTTTAGGAGATATGCAAGCTATTCAAACTGCTTACCCTCGTTTTAAAATGGAAAAATTTGTACGTAAAGATAAATTTAGAAACCCTGATAACC
Source organism: Saprospiraceae bacterium (assembly GCA_043728625.1). Classification (GTDB taxonomy): domain Bacteria; phylum Bacteroidota; class Bacteroidia; order Chitinophagales; family Saprospiraceae; genus JAAFJT01. The sequence continues at coordinate 5,628 of JAYTMI010000764.1, forward strand.
TGAATGCTGCCGAAGAGTTAAAAACTTTACTCCCTGAATTTCAAAAAATTGCCTCTGCTAAGGCTATTTCAAAATACCTTTCGTTACAAACAGATGATAATAAATCTGAAAGCTTTAGGCAATTTATTATAGGTATTTCTTCGTTCTTTCAACAATTTGAGTAGGTCACTATTAAGCCCACACTTTACACCCCTCAGTACAATTCGTACAAATATCAATTTCCTCACGTCCTTTCAGAATCGCTTTGCGAAAACGGCTGTATGAACCGTTGTGCCACACTTCACGGAACGAGGCTTGTTTCAAATCGCCGAGTTGATGTGTCGCATCTTTATCAAAACAACACGGCACAACCAAGCCATCCCAAGTGATAACACAGGAGTGCCACAATTTCCAACAGTGATTGACGAGCGCATTTTTGAACGCCCATTTGCCATCCTCTTTTTGGGCATAACGGGCATATTTATCAATCGTTGGAATCAAATCGTTGCCATTTTCATAGTCATATACCTGCGCTGTTTTCAATTTTACTTCGTCAACGCCTATTTCTTTTGCCAATTTATAAATTTCTGGAATCTGATGTTCATTCGGTTTGACGACCAAAAACTGAAAAATAATGTGCGGCGTGCGTGATTTCATCTCCTTTTTCATCTTCACTAAATTCCGTGCACCTTGCAACACTACATCGAGTTTCCCTTCTTTTCGATAACTCTCATAAGTCTCCTGCGTTGTGCCATCCACCGAAATAATCAAGCGGTCGAGACCACTTTCAATCGTTTTCTTAGCATTTTCCCCATTCAAAAAGTGTCCATTTGTAGAAGTTATGGTGTAAATACCTTTATCATTGGCATATTTGACCATATCCAAAAACTTAGGATTGATATACGGTTCACCTTGAAAATAAAAAATGAGCATCATCAAATCACGATGCAATTCATCAATAGTCTTTTTGAAAAAATCAGCTTTCAGATTGCCTGTCGGACGTGTAAATGCTCTTAAACCACTCGGACATTCTGGGCAACGTAAGTTGCAAGCCGTCGTCGGTTCGAGTGAAATTGTGAAGGGCATACCCCATTGAACAGGTCGCCGCGTCCATTTCGTCACATAAAATGAAGACAGCACTTTTGTCGCATTCCAAACCCTACGAAGAGTGACTTTGGACAAAAACCGGAGAGAATCGGTTGCGTAATATTTTGTCATTAATTGGTTATTTCTTTTCACAAATCATCACAAAAGCTGGCGGAATATTGAAAGGGACAAACTCTACTTTAACATTACCAAAATGCTTTCTATACATGCGTTGAATAAACGATGAGTAATGATATTGAATATACAATCCTCTCTTTTTCAATACTTTGTGACAAACAGAAACGATGCGATGTACTAAGTCGTTCGGTAAAGCAATAAATGGGATGGCTGACATTATGTAATCAGCTTCCTTGAAACCAAGTTCATATAAATGTTTTTCAAGCGTTTCAGCTGAATCTTCGATGAGTACAAAGCGCGGGTCGTCAATAGCCCCCCTCAGTATTTTACAAAATTCTGGGTTGATTTCAAAACACAATAACAAGGCATCAGGCGACATACGATTCAGCAACTCCTCCGTCAATACACCATCTCCTGCTCCGAGTTCAATAATAACTTTGGCATTGATGAAGTCTATCGGTAACATCATTTCACGTACCAAATATTTTGAACTGCGGGCAACTGCCCCCGTTGTGCGTAGGTTTCTAAGGCTCTCTTTTAAAAAATCAAAATGATTCATCTCTGCTTTTTAGTGAATTTTCGCTTACAATTTGCAAAGATATTAAGCTACGGCGAAAATGTTAGAAACAGGCAGTATTTCATACGTTAATGTCTCTACTGATTGATGATATAGAAAACAAATATTATCTTCAACTTGTTTTTAAAGCGTCATACCCCCCTCAGTAAAAAAAGATAAAATAAAAGGTTGCGTATCAAAATTTAAAAATAGCGTCTAATAAACAAGTTATTTACAAGGCTCTTTACTAATTTTGCATTCAAAATAATTAAAACAAAACTAAAATTTTTATGGCAACGAATTTACTCGATATAGCAAAAGGGCATTTTACAGACATCGCAATCGGCAAAGCAGCCAGCTTTTTAGGAGAAAACAACCAATCTATTTATAAAGCCATCAGCTACATTTTGCCTTCGCTTATTGGTGGTATGGCAAGTAAATCAGACAACAGTAGCGGTGTCAATGAGCTCCTACAACATCTCAAAGCCAGTAGCAAAATGGACATGTCCATTTCACTCAATAAACTCATGGGCGGCGGAACTGAAACGCAAAACTTGATGAGCAGTGGCAACCCCATCGTCAACAGTATTTTTGACAAAAGAGCAGGACAGATAACAGATTGGATAGCTAATAATACACATATAAAAACAACTTCTACGACGAGTTTGATGAACATC
>JAYTMI010000765.1:0-6277 GCA_043728625.1 Saprospiraceae bacterium
TTGATACCGCCGCCTGCACCGCTGCCTATATGACAGCCTTGACATTGATTTTGAATAATAAGTTGCACAAAAGTAGCAAACTTTGCGCCACCTATCGTATCGCATTTACCAAAATTTGCGTCGTACCTAAACACGTCGAAAATTAAATTATGGTTGCCTTTGTAGCGTTTTTTTTAAAGAAATATTAACGCTCATTCATACAAATAAGTATTCATTTGATTGCAATTTCTTTTTAGTATTTATATAAGTTTTTGACTTTAAATACTTTATAAAAATTTTCAAAACTTTTCTGTATAAAAAAGCCATTGATTTCTTCGTTTTAGCCCCCCCTTAGTATATTTGTCAATAATTAAATTTTAATCTCATTTTTTCTCAAACCAACCCGTTTAAATCAGTGATGCTTATGGAAAAAGATAAATTTATGCAGTTCGCCATTGACCAAGCCCGTAAAAGTCGCAGCGAAGGCGGGATACCAATAGGTTCGGTTTTAGTTAAGGACGGTGACCTCGTTGCCGCAGGGCATAATAAACGTGTACAGGAAAAGAACCCCATTTTGCACGGCGAAATGGACTGTTTGAACAATGCCGGACGCATTGGTTCTTATCGGGGCACGACGATTTACTCCACTTTGATGCCTTGTTATATGTGTGCAGGGACGATTGTGCAGTTTAAAATCAAAAAAGTTATTGTCGGTGAATCTCGGACTTTTGACGGAGCAAGGGCGTTTATGGAATCGCACGGTGTTGAAGTCATTGACCTCGATTTGGACGAATGTGTAGATATGATGAATGAGTTTATTGAAGAAAACCCAGAGCTTTGGAATGAGGATATTGGGGAGTTATGAGTTTTTTTGACCACAGATTTGACTGATTCGACTGATTTACGCTGATTTTTTCTTAGTTTCTTACGAGATGACAAGAAAAAATCAGCGTAAATCAGTCGAATCAGTCAAATCTGTGGTCAAAAAAACTCATAACTTCAAAAAAAGCTCTTCTAAAACAGATGTTAAAATCTCATGTTTGCCTTCAAAAAGTGTATAATCCATCTCTATGTTTTGGCTTTTTGCGAAATCCAAATGCCAATCTATCCGTTTTTGATTGATAAACTCATCGTTATCACCCACAACAAAATGCAGTTTTTTATTTGAAAAATATGTTTCAAAAGGTTGATAATCAATATCTTCGGGCAATAAGCCGCCCCATAAAATCAAGTTGTCAAATTTTGGCAACCCCCTCAGTAACCATCGCAATTGTGTAGCGCAACCTTGCGAAAAACCGAACAAAATGATTTTGACATCGGGTGACAATTGCGCTGTAAAATGCTGATATAGGTACGTCAAATAGTTAGCATAATCCTCAATTTCGTCTAACCTATCTTCTTTTGTCATCCAACTCGCACCAACTTTATTGGTTTGAAATTGCCAATAAAAACGATTCAAGGCTTCTGGTGCAACGATAAAATGCTCAGGATTGTCAAAAATCTCAAATTTTCGGATGATATGATTTGCCAACTGACCATAACCATGAGTAACAAACCAAAAGTTTTTGACCCCCTCAGTAGGTTGACCAATTGTGTAGTAATGTGCTGTTTTTGAGACTTTTAGCTTGTGGTGTTGCATATTTTTTGCTTTCGAAATATATAAAACAATTTCTTCATTGCGAGACGTATCGCCTCGCAATGAAGAAATTGTTTTATATAATTTGACGATGCCAGTTTACTTAAATCCAACCTTATGTCCACGTTGACCAAACCATAAGATATAAGCATAGCAAGTCAACATAATGAACAGAAATGCTGAACGGAAATCAAGCCCCAAGCCTGAACTTTCATACAACCAACCATAAAACGGTGGTATCAAAGCACCGCCGACGATGCCCATGATGAGCAGAGCCGAACCTGTATTCGTAAATCGTCCAATATCGCGGATGCCAAGCGGGAAAATAGCGGGCCACATGACAGCATTGGCAAAGCCTAACGACGCTAAACAAGCCACCGCTATTGAATCACTTGCAAAGTAAGTACCAACGGTCAGTACCATACCCAGAATCGCGGAAATGGCTAACCAGCGTTCTTGTTTGATATATTTAGGTATCAAAATAATGCTTAAAACATAACCGATTAGTAAACCAACAAGACCAAAAGTGGTGAAAAACTTGTATTGGTCAGTCTTGAAACCTAAGTTTTTGCCATAAACGGTAATCAAATCACCTGCCATGACTTCTGCACCAACGTACATAAATATCGCCAAAGCACCGAGCCACACGTGTGGAAATTGCGTAATACTTGTCTTCGTCCTTGAGAAATCTGTATCACCGTCTTCTGAAACTTGTTCTGAAATGTCTGGCAACGATGAACGTTTGATGACAAAGGCAATAATTAACAAAAACACAGTCATAGCGGTATAAGGCATGACAACGCGACTCGACAATTCGTTGAGCAAACCCGTTTTTACAGCTATGTCAGTCGTCGTATCTATTTGATTTTGAATGGCATCCACGTTTTTTAGAAGCACTGCACCAAACATAAGGTTGGCTGCAATACCCGCTAATTTATTGCATATACCGACGATACTAATACGTGTTGCTGCTGACTCAATAGGTCCTATGACACTCAGATAAGGGTTAGATGCCGTTTGTAATAAGGCTAAACCCATGCCCTGAATGAATAAACCTGTCAAAAACATCGGATAACTGCGTGCTTCTGCGGCAGGTATAAATACGATACATCCAACTGACATGATGACTAAACCGATTGCCATACCGTTTTTTGTACCTAATTTCTGCAAAATCCACGAAGAGGGTAGGGCTAAGAAAAAGTAAGCCGCAAAAAAAGCAGTGGCAACGAAAAAAGACTGTTGGTCACTCAATTCACACGACTTTTTGAGGAATGGAATGAGGATGCCATTGAGCCAAGTGATGAAGCCAAAAACGGCAAACAACATGCCGATAATGCCTAATTGGTAATAGTAGTTTGATGATGATTTGGTCGTCATTTTGTTTTGATTATTATTTTAATGATGAATGATGAAGTATGAATGATGAAAGACTATGCTACAATATTAGTTTTTCATCATAGCTGAAATAATACTCGTCGCCGAGGCTGACGTGAATGAAACCGGCTTTGTTCTGTTCACAAGCCTCTTGTATCAATTCAGAGGCTATTTTTACATTTTCTGTATCTAAATGGCTGAATGGTTCATCGAGCAAAATCATATCGAAAGGTTGTGCGAGACCCCGCAGTATCGCCACTCTTTGGCGTTGTCCATAGCTCAATGTTTCGCATTTTTTCTCTAAAAAGTAATAAACACCTAATCGTTTGGCGGCATTTTCAAAATCAAAATGCCCCCCCTCAGTACCAAGTCCTTTTGTTAAGCCTTGTTTTAACTCAATATTTTCTCTTGCGGTCAAATTTAGGAAAAGTCGTAGGTCTTGAAAGATAATCGCTAACTTTTTTTGCCGAAGCGTTGCCCAATCGTCCACAGTAAAGGTTTTGATGTTTTTTTTATCTAAAAAAATATCGCCGTCATAGTCATTGCGTAAGCCATAAATCAAGTGAATCAATGTTGATTTTCCTTTACCAGAAGGAGCAGTCACAAGATAGTTTTTATTTAAAAAAAACGACCCCTCAGTATTGAAGACTTGAGAAGTCGGATTTAGCCCATTTTCGATGAGCGGCAAAGGCTTGACATTTTTTAGTTCAATCATATAGAAGGAGAAATTTTGACAAACATAAGAAAGGATTTTAGGATTTTTTAGAAAGTCATACGTTTAAGCACTTTATTTCTGCTCACTCTAAGTTTTTTTATAAAAATGTTTTATTTTTGTCAAAAAATAATCAAAATGAATGTTTTAGAATTGGATATTACTCAAATGAATGACCTTGAAATAAAAGGTGCATTACACGGTTTCATTGAAAAAGCTAAAAATAGAAAACAATTATTGCGCTTTATGGAAGCCTTAACAAGTACTCTTGATGAAGATGCTTCATTTTGGAAAGATTACTCACCTGAACAAAGAGGAGAAATTGAAGAAGCGATAGAGGAAAGTTATCAACCCGAGAATTGGGTGTCACATGAAGAAGTTATGCAAAAATATGCCCAATGGTTAAAAAAATAATTTATCACTTATTTTTTCGATACCCGCCAACATCCAGATAAACGACCTTATTGAGGTTTCGTTTCTATTAAAAAAGCCATTTTGCTATTGCAAAATGGCTTTTTTAATAGAAAATCATAATTCTATATCTCCTGTTTGCCCATCTCTTTTGGTTCAGCTTCCATTTTGGCTTTCTCCGCTTTATTTTTCAAATACCAACGGTTTGCGGCTTTCATCAATGATTTTAGGCTGTTTTCGTTGGCATCTTTCATTTTCATTGTGCCTTCGCCGTGCGAGCCATTCATCATCATTTTGAGTTCTGTCATTTCGGGGTCTTTCATCCCCTCAGTATCCATAAAGATTTTTGACAAATTGGCGTACAGACCAAAGATATTTTTATTCAACACATCTTTCACATCACCTGATACAGCATTACCATTTTTCAAATTGCCAATCGTCACAGCATCACCTGCAAAAATAACATCATCTACAAACGCCACTTTTCCTTGGTCAACGTAACTTTTGCTCATCATGTCTGCCATACCGCCCATGCGATACACGCCGTTGCCTTCACTCACTAATGCGTCTTGACCGACGAGGAAATTGACGAGTTTTTCCATTGTCGCTTTATCGTTCAGTTTAAAACCAATAATACCATTCCATTTTTTATCAGTGCCTGATGTCGGACCCGCGGCAATAACGATGTCACCGTCAAAGGCTTTGAAAATATCGTCGGTTGTAAACTTATCGCTTTTACTGGCTTCTAACATCACTCTGAAAGACGGATTGGCATTGATGACTTCTTTTAGACCTTTCATATCAAGAGCCAATGTCGCTACAAAACCGATATTATCCCCTTTCAAATATTTAGAAAAGTCGGTTTTTACGTTGTCTTTGAACATCAAACCCCATTGTTTGCGGAGTTCTTTGTTGATTTGATAATCTGATTTGCTAACGATTTGTCCTTTCTCAAAATCGGCATAGCCTGTCGCAAAATTGCCTTTCAAAGCCTTTGGGTCAATATTCATCATACCCGCACTCGCTTTGATTTGCGGATTGTCTGCCATTTTATCAAAACTGGTATAGCTATATATATCGTGTACTTCGCCAAAGAGTTTTGTGAAGTTTTCGTTTTTAGCAATGCTTTCTTCTGCTTTATTTTTAAAGTATGCAGAAAAATCACCCCCCTCAGTATGTCCGCCTAAAACAGCCATTTTATCGTTCCAAGCCACGCCTTCTGAATGTTTGGCGTAAGACATACCATCCTCATTATTGTTTTCTCCTTGATATGTCAAGTATTTGATACCGTCTTTGGTCTCGATTTTATGTTGTTTTTTTCCAGAAGTCAACATTTTTTCAAACGCCGAAGCATCGGTCAAAGACAGCAAAACAGCCGCCAAAGCACCGTTATGATTGTCTGTCAAGAAGTTATAATCTTGAACGACATAAATGTTTTTTGTAAAATCAACGCCTGATTTTTTAGGGTCGCGCATGATGTCAGCGATAGCTGCATTTTCAGCCGACGCGCTGTCCACCATGTCTTTATAAAAATCCATTTGTTTAACGGATTCAAAATCAGCTTTTTGCATCAAAGCGGGTAAGTTGATAGCCGTGACGCTCACAGCGTCTTTTGGAATAGCATTAGCCGTTTCGTCGAGTTTTGCAGATTTCGTACAACTTGCCAAAAAGACAAGGACAAGTGAAAATAAGGTTGCGGATTTCATTGAAGAAGTCATATTAATAGGTTGATTTAGAATTTTTTAAAAATTGCTGTTTTCATTCTTATACTTGAATAATGAACACAAAGTTCGCTTAAATAATTCTTTTACAGACCAAAACATGGACAAACGAGGTGTTCTGAATGAAGAATGATGGTTTATTGACGATGAAGGCGCGACGCATAGACATAATACTCGCACAGGTGTCGTAAACAGAAAATTGTATCGGTAACAAAAAGTCGGATAAGATTTATTGAAAAACGCATCATTGGGCATTTGATTCTACGCGATTAAAAAATAGAAATAGACTAATGGTACAATTTTCAAATAACTGAACAGTTTAAGTTTTAAGCGGCTGCCCTTTACAAGTCCACTTAAAAGGCTTAGCCATCGTTTCATTATAATAAAGTATAAATTTTTCAATTTGTTCTTTGAGGTCTTTTTTTGACTTAAAATTGCCTCTTT
>JAYTMI010000766.1:0-3844 GCA_043728625.1 Saprospiraceae bacterium
TTCGAGTTCACTTAAGGCGATTCTCTGACTTGTTGGTTTTGGCATGATTCAGTTTTTTCTCAAAGATAACAACTATTTAGTTATTTGTAAACCAAAACAATACAAAGATAAAATCGTATTGATGGAACTTAACAAAGACTGTGATGTGACACAAACTTGTCTATTGGCACAAAAAGCAGGGGCAAAAGCGTTTGTTTTTATCCATAATTCCAACTCAAACGGCAATATCCATTTGCCTAAAAAAGGCGATTATAAAGACAGTATCCGCATACCCATTTTCTGTGTGGGTAAAGAAACAGGCAAAGACATCAGTGCATTACTGCCTTCAAAAGCAGGTATCAAAACTAAAACACCACCGCCTAACCAAAGTGTCATTGCAAATACCAATGACCCTACACATACCGCTATGCTCGCAGACAAACAAGTAGGCGTGAGTGAATTGCCCTCAACACAAAGCGAACGAACGGCAAAGGATGCAGATTTTATAAATGGTATAGGCTTCAGCAAACAAGGTTTCTCGGTTTCCCCCAACCCGACCCGCAACCAAGCCAATGTGACGTATCAATTCCAAAACCCCACCGACGTAACCATAGAAGCCAAAAGTGCCACTGGACAAGTGATATTCTCTCGATTACTGAGGGGTGCCACCGTCGGCAATGTCGAGATTCCCACGGTTGATTATCCGAATGGCACGTACTTCGTGACGCTGCAATATGGTAAGGAGGTGAAGACGAAGAAATTGGTGGTGCGGCATTGATTCCTTCTGAATGACAAAAGTGATAAGTGGGTTACACGTTTCGAGAGCATGAGTGTTCTTGAAACGTTTTTTTTGGGCTTACATTCTTTTATCAAATTGTCTTTTATTCTATAATTTTATGCAATTTTGTGCGATAATATCCCCCATAAAATTGGGTATTATTCTTAGTAGAAATGAAAGAGACTATCGTAATAACAGTTATTGACCGCTTCGATGAAGCACACGATCTGGAAGTGCCACTCGGCATACCTTTAAGTTTGATGGAAGTTTGTAAAAGCTACGAATTGCCTGTCGAAGGGATGTGTGGCGGTATGGCTTTGTGTGCAACCTGCCAAGTGTATGTCGAAAGTGCACACGCCTTACCTGAACCAACTGATGATGAATGGGCAATGCTTGACCAAGCGATGCACGTTTGCGACAACAGCCGTTTGGGTTGTCAAATCAAAATGCACGATGAAATTGATGGGTTAGTGGTGCGTTTAGCACCAGAACAAGTATAATTTAATGGTGAATGGTGAATGGTGAATATTCACCATTCAATTATTCACCATTCACCATTCACCATTCACCATTAAGTTATTCACCATTATCAAAGTTCTTTCAATTTGCCGACGATGCCGATTCACATGGTCTTCAAAAAAGTCAATCATCTGCAAAATGGTCATTTTCCCTGCAATTTGATGCCGCCAGAGTTCGGCTGTAACCAGTGTATCAGGCATATCCTTCAAAAAATCATAATATTCTGCACGCAACGATGCCCAACGTTGTTTCAATTCTTCAAAATTCAAATCTTCTGGAATTTTCTCTAATTGTGGCGGTGCTTTGAATTTTAAAGGCAAAGCAAAAGCAGCCCGCAACATGAATCTTCGCCAACTACTTTTGAAACCCGCTTGGGGTAAATCACCCGTTCCAAAACTCAACTTTTTTTTCATATAAGCCAACGAAGCGGATTCCGCTCCGATGAGATGAAATATATTTTGATTGACCGACCACTTATCAGGGGCAGGTTTTTTGTTCAATACTGAGGGGTCTTGTTTTTCTAAAAATTGAAACAACGATAAACGGTCTTGTTCCAATTTTTCCCACAAGGGTTGTACTTTCTGATTCATTAGTTCATTTTTTAAAACCTAAAAATCAAAAATACAAAAAGCGTTGAAAGTCAAAGGCTTCCAACGCTTTTTATTTTAATTCCTAACCAAAAGTTCATCAAGCCTGCGCCTTCGGTGTATTAAAACTCATTGGGAAAGGGGGTACATCTTTCTCTTCAATTGCACCAAATTGTTGTTCAAATTTACGCACATTATCAATCAATGCACCCAACAAACGCTTGGCGTGTTCAGGTGTTAAAATGATACGGCTTTTGACACGTGCTTGTGGCACATTAGGCATCATACGAACAAAATCTATAACAAATTCTGTATTGGAATGTGAAATTATCGCCAAATTGGAATAAACGCCTTCTGCAATTTCTTCTGGAAGTTCGATGTTGATTTGACCTGGGTCTTGAACGGGTTGATTTGTCATCTAATTAATAATTTAATCAATTTAAGGAATAAAAAAATTGCTCATTTAACGCTGTAAAACTAATAAAAGTTGCAGCATTTTTAGGAATAAAAAAGCGAAATCTTAGTAAAAAGACTTCGCTTTGAATATTTTAAACATTCATTTTATTCTTACATTATAACACATGAATCAACAGTTAAATAGCTCATTTTCAGGCGATTACCAACTCATATCATCGTCGTCCAAATCATTTTTTTTGAAAACAATCACTTTGGGTTCTTCACTTTCCCCATTAGAATCGTTTTCGTTTTCCTCTCGCAACCGTGCCTCATATTCCTCTTGACGGCGTGTAAACTCGTCGTAATCATACTGTGGCATAAGCTCAGTTTTGATATGGTTAATCGTCTCTTCGAGCGATTCAATGAAACGGTTAAAGTCTTCCTTATAAAGAAAAATCTTATGCCGTTCATAACCTCCGTCCATTCGGCGGCTACTTTCTGTTAAGGTGAGGTAATAATCTTCTCCTTTGGTTCTGCGAACATCAAAAAAGTAAGTTCTCCGTTTTCCTGCGCGGACTTTCTTTGAATAAACACTTTCAAATTTCCGCGATTGTCTCTCATTATCCACTTCTTCCCTGTTTTGGTTGAAAAATTTTATGAAAAGATAAATGTTTTGACTTGCGACAAAAGTAAATCAAATGTCTGAATTTTTATCTGCCCCGCTAAAACTTTCATTCTAAGACACCTAAATCCATTATTCTTATTTGTATAAAAAGTTGATTTTCAATTTTTTATCTTGCAATTCCCTTTGTTAAAAATTTTTAATTTTTTTTCAAAAAAAGAATTTCTATAAAAATCCATCTCTTTTCACATCAAATAAAAACAAGGAACCACAATTTTCAACGTCCTTAAATAAGCTCCTCTCCTTTTGGAATCGTGGAATTTGAAATTTTGAAATTACACTTAAAGCTTATGTTTTTCAATCATCTCTAACAATTCATCGCGATAGTTTTTGCCGATAGGTAAATGTTTTGCTGCCCCCTTTTCAATGACCTCAACCATATTACCTACGATAGCATGAATTTTATCAATACCAACAATAAAGGAACGGTGAACACGCACAAATTGAGCAACAGGCAGTTTATCTTCCAAACTTTTCATCGTTTGCAGTGAAATAATGCGACCCGTTTCGGTTCTAATAATGACATAATCCTTCAAACCTTCAATATAAAGTATATCAGAAAACTTAACGCGTTGCAGTTTTTTGTCCGCTTTCACAAAAATATAGTCAGGTTTAGGTTCTGCCACCCCCTCAGTATTCAAGCCATTTTTAGCTTCCTGATGATGCAAATCGTACTGTTCGCTGGCTTTATTCACCGCTTTCATAAATCTATCCATCGAAATCGGTTTCAAAAGATAGTCAATGGCATTCAGTTCAAAACCTTCAACAGCATATTGCTGATAAGCCGTTGTGAAAATGACCATAGGCGGCGTTTTCAATGTCTTCAAAAAATCAATACCTGTCAATTGTGGCATTTGAATATCGAGGAACATCAAATCAATATCATTGCCTTTTAAAGCTTCA
>JAYTMI010000767.1:0-5692 GCA_043728625.1 Saprospiraceae bacterium
GTCAGACAATCAGCGTGTAACATATTGTTTTTCAATAAAAACTTCATGACAGCCGGAATGCCACCAATACGCCAAAGGTCTTCCATGACGTATTTTCCAGAGGGTTTTAAGTCCGCAAGGAAAGGCGTTTTGTCTGAAATTGCTTGGGAATCGTCAATCGTCCATTCAACACCTACAGACTTAGCCATTGCAATTAAGTGCATGACGGCATTTGTTGAACCTCCTAAAACGGTTAAAGTTACGAAAGCATTCTGAAACGATTTGCGGGTCATAATGTCTCTTGGACAGATATTTTTCTCCAAAAGATGGCGAATAGCTGCGCCAATACGGTCACATTCGTCACGTTTGTCTTGGCTAACGGCTGGATTCGACGCGTTGCCCGGCAAAGCCATACCGAGTGCCTCGATTGCCGAAGCCATTGTATTGGCTGTGTACATGCCACCGCAAGCACCCGCACCAGGAATTGCATTGTGAACAATGCCACTAAAATCTTCATCTGTAATCGTTCCCGCCACCTTTTTTCCTAAGGCTTCGAAAGCAGAAACGACATCTAATTTTTCACCTTTATAGAACCCTGGCGCAATCGTACCCCCATAAACCATAATGGATGGGCGATTGAGCCGCGCCATACCCATAATGGCACCGGGCATATTTTTGTCGCAACCGACAACAGCGACAACAGCATCATACCATTGTGCACCCGCTACGGTTTCGATAGAATCAGCAATAATATCGCGACTAACAAGAGAATAACGCATGCCGTCTGTGCCCATCGAAATGCCGTCGGAGACACCGATTGTATGAAAAATCAAACCTACCAAATCCGCTTTGTTGACACCTACTTTTATATCTGCTGCTAATGAATTGAGGTGCATGTTGCAAGGATTGCCTTCCCAACCAGTCGAAACGATGCCAACTTGGGCTTTTTTGAAGTCTTCATCAGTCAAACCAATGGCGTGAAGCATGGCTTGTGCAGCGGGTTGTGTTGGGTCTTGGGTAACAGCTTGGCTGTATTTATTTAGTTTTTCCACAAAAAATAGAATTTTAGAATTTGATTTCGCAATAAATTATTTCTCAAAAGTAGAAAGATGTTAGGTATTGAAACGGTCATTTAAAAAATTGGTTACGATGGTCAGTATTCGAGAATAGGTTTTAATCTATTGACAATCAATATTTTACCTATTTTTTTTTCAAGCGTTCAAAAAATGACTGAAAAGAGGTGGGATACTGAGGGGGGGTCTTTTTAATGTAAAAAGCCGCGTTGAAGTGGTCAATGCAGCTTTTTTTATAAGATACGGAGGGGTGCTTTTCACAGAATCAACACATAACCATTTGTCGCCAAATTGCTAAAATCGTCGTAGCTGACCCAAATATAGCCACCGTTGCCCCATTCACGTCCCCAACTATTGAGCAATTCTACCGCTTTGCGCTCCTCGTCATAGCCAACGACGACGACGAATTGCGTTCCCGCAGGTGTCGTATCACCTGACGAGGCTTGCCAATAACGGGTTTGATGGAGGTTTTTAAATTCATTGGTTATTTGCATTTCAACAACAACAGGGTTGCCACGCATGATGGCTTTACGGAGGTCATACAATTTTTGTTGTGGGCGTGTGGTGGACTGAAAAAGTTTGATATAATTCTTGATTTTATATTTAACGGCTGAATATACTGAGGGGGTCAAATTGGGCGAATCGAAGGGTAAAATGGCGGCTGAAACCGTTCCTGTGCTGCCCAAAAAATTTAGGTTGTCTTCAACTGAACCTTGTGGCATTTGTAAACGTATGAAATCTGGCGATAAATTGTCTTTGTAGTTGTTGTTGAGGTTGATGTAATATTCAAGTGCATTTGCCAAAGCATAAGTAGCAGAATTGGCTTTTTTGCCTGCCAAACGAGGGGGCATCATGTACGATTTAAGACTTTGCTCATTGAGCAAATCTTTAGAAGAAGTGCCAACGCCTTCGATGACGAGGAGATATTGGTCAAATGATTTGGTATCCATAATACCAAATACACCTTTGGTTTGAGGCGCAAGTATTTCTTGTGCGTTTGCGCAAAGGTGAAACGAAAAGAAGATTAAGATGCCGATGAATGACTGTTTCATATTGTGAGATATTTAGTAAGAAAACGTTTTAGACGCTTTTTTCTTGTTTGATGAAAGTAATTTTAGTTTTCCTATATGTATTTTCTAAAAATCAGAAAATAACAATAAGAAATCGAAACATTTTTCAGAAAATTTGCGTCACAAATATCGGTATATTTAAAGAATGGTTTATTTTTTGCATTCTTATTTTTCAAAAGAAAAAAAGAAGTCGTTATTTTGTCAAATTAAAAAATAATTCATACTGTTATTTAGAAATAATATTGACAAATAAATATTTACACATAAAATTATTTAGAATAAAATTAATAACGTTTCATAAAATTATTTAGAATTAAAATTAATTTTTCAAATCTGTGACTTAGTATTTGAAATTATACTAAAAATAGGCTTAACTTTATGTCACAAAATTAAATTGCATGAAAAACCTCATAGAGATAGCGAAAATCGTCACTAAAAAGAAAGTAAAGAAGATTGAAATCTTTGACGACTATTCATTAAAAAACAAAAACTCAAAGTTTAATGAGTTTTATGAAGCCCTGATGGCCGGGAAGTTTCGTAACGACCGCGACGCTGCAACTTACCTACAAGATTGCAGCCCAACTGACGACAAATACCGTCAGTTGAAATCTCGTTTCCGAAAACGATTGCTCAATACTTTGTTTTTCTTAGATGTCAATTTGCCTGATACATCTGGCTATGACCGTGCTTATTTTACGTGTAACAAGGAGTGGACTTTAGTAAAAATCCTCTTGTCCAATGATGCGACTTCTACTGCCGCTTCGTTGGCGCGCCAAATTTTGACCACTTCTTTGAAATATAAGTTTGCGGATTTGATTGTGAACTGTTCACGTATTTTGAGGACTCATGCAGCGCAAACCGAAAGTGAAAAAGATTATGAAGAATACGACGGCTATATCAAACAATATAAAGACATCTTAGATGCTGAAATCCGTTCGGAAGAGCTCAATCAGCGTGTGATGATGAATTATTATCGTCCTGTTTCTGAAAATTTTGACTTGAAAGAACGTATTGATACGTATTGCGATGCACTGATTGGTTTGTCAGAAATATATGATTCGCCAATCATTTTCTACAATATGTACTTGGTTTGGACTTATCGCTACGAAATGTTACAGGATTATGAATCCATGATTGAGGTCTGCTCGCGGGCAGAACAATTTATGAAAGACAATCCGACCTACTATCAAGAAGAGAAAATGGCAACTTTTCAGTTGAAAAAGATGTCTGCTTTCTTACATTTGAAAGATTACAAACGCGGGAAGGTCAATGCCGAAAAGTGTTTACAGTCGTTTGATGAAGGCTCGGAATTGTGGTTTACATTTATGGAATATTATTTCCTTTTAGCGATGCACACCGACAATCATATCAATGCGATAGCTATCCTAACTCGAGCTTTAGCCCATACGAAGTTCAAACGGTTGAGTCATGAAGACCGTGAAAAATGGAAAATTTATGAAGTCTATATGAATTATGTCATTGAAGTGTTTGGAGAAGATAACCCTATTTTACGTCGTCAAAACAGGCGTATATTTAAGGTGTCTAAATTCCTGAATGACCCGATTATGTATCCAAAAGAGATGCGGATTTTCACTATTTTCCTTATCATCGCTCAAGTGCTGTTCCTTTTGGAGCAAAAACAACACAATCAAGCCTCTGAATTGATAGACCGTTTGAAAAACTATGCGAATCGTCAATTGAAAAAAGAGGATTATTATCGCCTTATTGCTTTCATTCGTCTGTTGCAACAATTGGCAAAAGCCGATTTTAAATTCAGTGAAATAACCAGTACAGAAAAATATGTCGCTCGACTACACGAAATGCCTTTCTCTTATCGGGGTCTGATTTCAGAATTAGAAGTCATTCCTTACGAGCAGCTTTGGCAGATTGTTTTAAAGCGACTGAAATAGGTATAGTTACTGGTTATTAGAGATTGGTTATTAGAAGTTGTATGAAACCAGTAACCAATCCCAAATAACCAGTACCCAATAATAATTCATTCGTCGAAACAAAAAGATTTCTGCAACCTGTTGTTGCTCAAAAAAGTCATTAACGGTAAGATACTTAAAAGTATCCCCGATGGAAATTTTAGAAGCCGCCCGATCGTTCGTGTTCGGTGCGGTTTTTTTTGTGGTTGAAAGAGATTTACCTAATTGATGTTCTTTTGAATCTGATAACGCCCCCCTCAGTATTTTCTGCTTAGAAAACCCTTATTAATATCTTTTCTGTATGCAGCCGTCATGACTCAATCTTGTCTTTTCCATAGCTATTGACCTTTAAATCCATTTTAAAGAGAGTTTAGTCTAAAAAATAATATTTAAACTCATAGGGTTGTACTACATTCACATTGTTTTTCTTAAAAAAGCATCCACTTTCGAAGGAATCATTCGAATCTCTTTTTTTTAACACTTTATTACCTAACTAAATTTTATTTTTCAAAACATGAATTACCTTATTTCAATGCGCAAATCGATTCTTTTAGGTTTAAGCCTTTGCTTTTCGTTAGCAATGATGGCTCAATTGCCCGCAAATATCGAAAAACTGAACTCCGTAGAAGGTATCACAGAATACCGACTTAAAAGCAATGGCTTACGCGTCCTTATTTTTCCAGATGCTGCCACGCAAACCGCCACCGTTAATATCACTTTCCTCGTCGGCAGCCGCCACGAAGGCTATGGTGAAACGGGCATGGCACACTTGCTCGAACACTTGGTCTTTAAAGGTTCGCCTAAACACAAGGACATTCCCGCAGAATTCAAAGCAAGAGGTGCCAGTTTCAACGGCACAACGTGGCTTGACCGCACCAATTATTATGAAACGTTTCCAGCAACAGATGAAAACCTCGAATGGGCTTTGGATTTAGAGAGTGACCGCATGGTTAATTCTTTCATCGCCAAAAAAGATTTGGAATCTGAATTTACTGTCGTTCGCAATGAATTTGAAATGGGTGAAAATGACCCATCAAGCGTCTTGATGGAACGTGTGATGAGCACTGCTTATTTGTGGCATAACTACGGCAAATCAACGATTGGCAACAGAGCTGATATTGAAAATGTGCCTATTGAAAACCTTCAAGCCTTTTACCACAAGTTTTATCAACCAGATAATGCCGTATTGACAATAGCTGGAAAAGTGGATGAAATGAAGACGCTTAAATTGATTGATAAATATTTTACGCCTATTGCAAAGCCTGCACGCATCCTTCAAGGCACGTGGTCAGCAGAGCCTACACAAGATGGCGAGCGCAATGTCATACTTCGCCGCGTCGGTGATGTACAAGTCACTTCGGCTGGTTATCATGTGCCCGCAGGTTCACATCCTGATTTTGCAGCAGTGCAAATCTTAACGGATGCTTTGACCGATAATCCTTCTGGACGTTTGTACAAAAACCTCGTTGCAGCCAACAAAGCGGCTGGTACTTGGAGTTATGCACTGCAAACTAAGGAACCAGGCTTTGTTTACTTCAATGTGGATGTCCGTAAAGAGCAAAATCTGGACGAAGCCAAAGGCATTTTCTTGAAAACATTGGATGATGTAGCGTCAACGCCGCTTTCGGATGAGGAAGTAAAC
>JAYTMI010000768.1:0-3077 GCA_043728625.1 Saprospiraceae bacterium
TCGCCGACTAAATCACCGACAAGTAATTCAAAAACACGTTCAACGAGGTAATCTTTCCGAAAAGTACGGCTGATGAAATTGGGGTAGGTCGTAATAAGCGACTCATAAGTGCTGTGGTTTTCTCCCAAAAACATATCTAAACCTATCGCAATCGTGCTGTCATTGGGCAAAACTGCTGCAAAATTATATGCCGAGGGCATCGTATAAATGTCTGTTGGCACAGGTTTCTTAGGAAAATAATGCTTATAGTAGCGCAAACCCTCTTCAATTTGCTTTTCAATATCATCAAAATTTTTATAAACCAAAGCCATTGTATCCATCATACCACGCATAGCTGGATTGGTCAAAAACGGACGAACTTGGCTGCAGTATTTGCCAAGTGAGTCTTTGGGCTCTTTTATTCCAATGACTCGTTCAAAATAAAGGTTTGAAAATTCAGGATATTTTTGTTCAAGCGCTTTTACGCCCCCCTCAGTATTTAAAGTGTCAATAGCATAAATGTCTTGGTCGAAACGATGAATTCTTACATCTGAAGTAATACCCGAAACGTCTGGCGTATTGGGTTTATCACTATCATTTTTACAATTTGAAAAAATTAAAAGAAAAAGGCAAAGGGTAAGAGAAAGGAAGCGAAAAGGCAAAAGGCGTTTTTGAAACATCGTTTTTGTTTGAAAATTTAGAAAGAATTGCGAACGAAATGGCATTTTATATTGAAATACTGAGGGGGGTAATGGTTTTGAAATTAACGCATTTGTCAAAAATTTATTTTCAACTAAAATCAATCTCAGTATTATCGCCAATATTGAGGCTACGACGAATGCCTCGTATAGAAGTGTCGCTTCCGATGATGGATTTATTCAAAATGATTTCTCTTAAATTGGAATAACTACCGATAATACTGTCCCGTATAATGGATGCATTGATATTCGTATTAGGTGCAACAGTCACGTAAGGACCAATAATACTGTCCGTTATTATACAATTTTCGCCTATACTGACAGGATGAACAATAATGGTATTGTCAAACACTGGCAAATCCACATCGTAAGTATTGTTTTTTTGCAATAACATGGCATTTGTCTCCAACAGTATTTCTTTTTTACCGCAATCGAACCAGTTTTTGACAGCAATTGTCGTCATTTTCACACCGCCATCTATCATTCTTTGCAAGGCATCGGCGAGTTGAAATTCACCGCTTGTGCGTATATTGTTGTCAATATTGTATTGTAATCCCCTCAATAATTCGTTGACTTCCTTGATTTTATACAAACCAACGAGTGCCAAATTGGAATGTGGAATGCGCGGTTTTTCGACGACCTTACGGACAAAGCCTTTCTCATCTAATTCGACAATACCAAAATTGCGCGGGTCAGCCACTTCTTTGACACCAAAACAAGTGGTGGCAGATTGAATCATGGGTCTTAAGTCTGTGTCAAAAACAGTATCTCCCAGCACAATGAAGAGGTCTGCGTCGTCTTGTATGGCATCTCGAGCCATCCAAACGGCATGACCTAGACCTTCTCTTTCAGATTGTAAGATGAATTGACAATCGAAGTTCCCATAGTTTTTTTCTACAAAATCCTTTACTTTTTCACCTAAATAGCCAATGATAAAGACAAATTCGGTGAAATTGGCAGCGATGAGTTCATCAATGATGTGCCCTAAAATAGGTTTTCCCGCCACCGGTATCAAGGGCTTAGGTTGTGTATATGTGTGTGGACGAAGGCGGATACCCGCGCCAGCAACGGGAATGAGAGCTTTCATATTGAGCCTACATTTTATTAGCTGTCGTAAAAAGACGATTCCAACGAATACCATTATTGCCTGTTGACATCCAAATGAAGAGCGGCTTGCCTACGATATGGTCTTCGGGTACAAAACCCCAATAGCGAGAATCTTCGGAATTGTGGCGATTGTCACCCATTGCCCAATAGTAATTCTGTTTGAATGTATAAGTCGGTGTTTCTGTACCATTTATGAAAAACTTACCGTCTTTTATTTCCAATTTATTGTTTTCATAAACAGCAATAATGCGATCATATATTTTGATATTTTCTAAACTCAAATTCACAGTTGCGCCTTTTGCAGGAATTACGAGAGGTCCATAATTGTCAACACTCCATTTGTAATGAGCAGTATCATGTGGAAAAATACTTGGTGAAACTGTGTTATTGGGTAAAATTTCAACTTTTACGTCACCACCCATGCTTTTAATTTTCTCAACTTGACCAGCATCAAGTGGAAAAACACCAGCACGCTTATTGTTTTCCCCGAAGTCATCGAGATGTACATTCCATTCATCTAATTTTGAGACATTATAGTTGCCAGAAACACGATAAGCAAATTGCATATGCGAAGGATTCTGTGCAGGTTGGTCATTGATATATAATTGGCGGTCTTTGATTTCCAATTTATCGCCCGATATGGCGACACAACGTTTTATATAATGGTCTTTTTTATCAATTGGGCGCACAATCAATCCATTTGGAGGCATCGGAATGCCCTGTTCACGAAGTTGATTGACATTCCAAGAGCGTTCAGGCGTTAAAATAATGCTGTCGCCAATGGGCCAGTTAAAAACAAAAGGGGTGTTACGCTCCAATTTCTCCCAAGCTGGTAAGCGGAAATAAGGTAAGCTGGGTGGGTTGATATAAGATTCAGAACCAATAACTGGAATTTGATTGTGCAATAAAGGCACTTGAATAACCGTCATGGGTGTCCGTAAGCCATAATTGAATTTGCCGACGGCAAGATAGTCGCCTACCAAAAGAGAACCTTCCATCGAAGATGTCGGAATCACGTACATCTCAAAAATAAACATGCGAATAAATGCTGCTGCAAAGACCGCAAAGAAAATGGCTTCAACCCATTCGCGTGCGCCACCTTTATGAAAAACACTATTTTCAAGGCGATTGAGGGCAAATTTGTCTTTTTTAGCTAAGGCTTCTTTTACTTGGTCTTGGTAAGCTTTTTCGCGCCCAACGATGTTTGGCTCATATTTACTATCAGGACTTTTACCCGTTAAGAAAAATTCGAGCGGCGTATAAACGACTGCTAAAGCACTGCTTAGGAAACTG
>JAYTMI010000769.1:0-6932 GCA_043728625.1 Saprospiraceae bacterium
TGATGAAGTGTTGAAAGTTGAAAGCGATTTTGCACAAACGAAAATCGTTAAACTGCCAACGAAACGGCACAAATTAGCAGCGACGATACAGGACGATACCAAGGACGATACAGCGAAAAAGAGCCGTCAAATTGGTTTTCAGAAACAGGACGATACTTTAAAAAAGACGGACGATACAGGGGTACATAACGATTTTCGTTCTACGGTGAATTTAAAGGACGATATTAAGACGATTATCGTTACAGGTGGCGACTTTGGTAAGTGTGAAAATTGCGGAAATGACTTCTTTCGTAACCATAAAAAACAGCGTTTTTGCTGCGAGGATTGCAGAAAAACGGCATGGTCAAATAAGACAGGTAAGACCTTAGACTTGTCTATAAAAAGTAAAGAAAGACGGAAGAAATAAACAGAAATCAATAACAGTGCAAAAATTTGAACTGTTATTGATTTCTTGAATTTTACAGCTTTTACGTGTCTTTTTTTTCAAAGTTAACTTTACTGAACTTTACAGCAAGTTATTAAACTTTAAAAAAATAAATATGAAAAAAGAAAAATTAGAATTGCCCGATGCCATTACAACACAAGAAGCCATAAAGATATTGGGTATATCTGCGGTCACTTTGCGTAAATATGTAGTGAATGGCTATTTGTCAAAATTTGGCATTAACGACACCCGAATAGTTCGCTATTCTCGAAATGAAGTAAATAAATTATTTACCTTAAAAAAGAATTTGCCCGATGTCAAAATCTAAAAAAACGTTTTGGAGTAGGTTGTTTGATTCATCAAACAACGTTCCAGATGATAAGGTAAAGCCACAAAATACAAGCCCAATAGCAAAACCACAGGCTATTCAGCAAAGTAAAAGCCCAATAGTAAAAAAATCATATTATTCACAACTTGCAAGCCCAACGGCACAGCAACAAAAACCTCAATCAATAATGAGTAAACCGTTTTCAGACCTTAAAAAATACTTAAATGAAAAGTATGAGTTTTGCCGTATTCGTGGTAAAAACCAAATTTATGTAAGAAAACCTAAGTCCGTCCTGCCGATTGTAGCGGGTTATGATTGGCTTGACTTAGAAGAAGATAAACTATTATGTGAACTTTTTGAACAAGGTTTTTCAGTTGATGCCAAAGTTTATTTAAGTGCTTTTTTGAATGGCTTAGATGAATATGGCAAGTATTCAACCTATAACGAAATCTATTTAGATAACTTTAAAAAATAAAAAAATATGTTAGGTGCAACACAGTACGAAATCCAAAAACAACGCCTCCAATCCATAGAAGCGTATAAAGCCAATTTACAGCGAATTGCCTTAGATTTAGAAATGGTTAATAAAAACCAATTTAACTATGGAAGTAGGGAACAATGGCATCAACAAGCCCAAATAAACAATTTGGAAAAAGAAAGAAGCGATAATGCAAGTAAACTGTTACGGGCTGAACAAGAAGTTGAAGAATTTAAGAAAGCAGAAGCCTATGATAAGGCGCACCGAGAAATCTTTGGAGATACTCAAAGGATTGCAGCAGTAGCAGAAGCCGCCCGTAAGCAGAAAGCTGAAGATAATCGGCAGTGGTTACACCGTTTTAATAGTGGAGAGGTTACATTAGAAGATACTATACGGCAAATCGTTAGACACATGTGAGGTTAACATCGTGTGAATGTTTAATACCAAATTCAATCTCGTTAAAACCGTCTTAGTAAGGAATCTTACCCGAAAAGACGGTTTTTTTCCCCTGCATATATCCCTCAAAAAGCCGATGAACAATTGTTTTAGTGGACAGGGAACGGCGGTATGTAATGCTTATCTTTATTTTTATTTTTACTACTTATTTTCACAAATAATTGATAATCAATATTTTAACTCATTTTTTGTTACCTTAAAATTAGAATACGTTTTGATGAAAAAATTCACTTTTTCAGACTATTTGGCAGCCTTAGAGCGCATTTTTAGACAAGATTCTATTGAAACAAGATTGAACGAAGTAATAGAATTGAAAGAACATCGAGCCACCGTAACCACGATGCAAAAACATCTGAAACAATACCAAGCCATCAAAAAGTTAATGGCAAATGGTATTGAGTCGAATTTCTGACATTATATTTTATCCAAAAATGTGGATAACTCCATATATAGGATAATGCAAATTGTTTTAAATTTGCGCTATAAAAACAAGAAAAGCCATCATTAATGAATGACAGCTTTTCGATATTTTAAAATATATAGCACCGAGTATTTTTTTCAGTTTGGCGACGGTCTAAAATACAAGGCGATTTTTTTACTTTTTTTGAGACAAATGATTGAAGCACAAATGTAAGGAAATCCTTAGTTACATAAACGAAATTATATGTAAAATGGTACATTTTTTTTCATTATCTCTTGAAGTACAAAGATATAAAACTTAGTTTAATAAAAAAACTAAGTACCCGCCTTTTTCGGTGCAATTAAAAAAAATTGCATCATGCAAAATTCACAAAGTATTAATTTAGAGCGTCTTAGAACGGACGTAAACACGCCACAGGCGTTACAAAATATCCTTTCCAACTTCACATGGAAACGGAACGGTAACGGCTATCGAGCAAAGCAACATGGTAGTTATTCTATTTACTGCAAAAGTGGTCAATGGCTTTTTGCTTCGCATAATGGCGACTATAAAGGCGGTGACGTGTTGGCAGTTGCTGGCGAAGTTCATAATTTAGACCTAAAAACAAAAGACGGTTTATTTGAAGCTGTA
The DNA here is from genome assembly GCA_043728625.1 of Saprospiraceae bacterium. Taxonomy (GTDB): domain Bacteria; phylum Bacteroidota; class Bacteroidia; order Chitinophagales; family Saprospiraceae; genus JAAFJT01. Next base: position 2,738 of record JAYTMI010000769.1, read on the forward strand.
AAAATCGTTTGTCAAGCTGCAAACCTTGACTTTTCAAAGTATTGCACCGATGCCGAGCCGAGCGACTACACACCCATTGAGCGTACATCACAACCGATTGAAACAAAGGCATTTTTGCCCAATACTGGATACGAAGTAAGAAAGAACTTTGATTTTGAACTTGCAACGCCTGACAGTTACACCTACAAAGCAGCGCAAAAGTATTATGATAAAAAGAACGGTTCAAAAGTTATTGCTTTTCAATCAATTACGCATATTCCAACAGGAAAAAAGACGGTTTTCAATCATAAAAAAATAAGTATTGGATATTTTACAAATGGTTTTGCTGGAAACATTAAGGTTAAAATTATTGACCTTGAAACAAGCAAAAAGCAAATGTTCACCATTCAAAACGCTGGTAACTATGTTTTTGGATTGGGCGACCTGCCAACGGAAAACACCAAAGACTTTACTTTATTGTTTTGCGCTGGTGAAGACGACACCACAGCGATAAACAGCCATTTACAGCCGTTTGGGTTTTGTGCCTTGACATTTGGCAGCGAAAGCGCAACAATACCGAGCGACTACTTAACACACCTACAAACCAATTTCAAAGCCGTTTTTTGTTTGCTGGATAGCGACAAAACAGGCGTTAAAATGGCAATTCGCAACGCAACAGCAAACGGACTGCCATATATTGCCATAGGCGACCATTACCCCCCCTCAGTAAAAGACGTTTGCGACATTTATAAACAATTTGGACACAGCGAATTATTAAAGCTGGTAAAGGTTCAAACAACCATAAAGACAGCGCAAAAGACAGATTTAGAGCGTATTTCATACAATTTACACAGCGTTTTAAATCTCAATATCAATCAATATCTATCTGAAAAACTGCCATTACTAAAAAATTACGTCTCAATTTATCGGAAATTGCTTTTACAGTCACCAACGGACACAGGCAAAACGACTGCCATAGTTGAATTATCAAAAGACCCGAATTTTTACAAAGATTTGGGCATTGATAGCATTATTTTAGCCGTTCCAAGATTGTTTTTATGTGAACAATTGAAAGAAGTATTTGAGCAAAAGACAGGCGTTACCCCCTCAGTAATTGACGGTAAAGCATCAAATTTTGATGTTTCAGAAGCCTATCAAAGTAAAGTGATTATTTGCACTTATGACAGTTTAAAGAAGCTGGAAAGCCATTTGAAAGACTGCCTTTTAGTCATTGACGAATTGCATCTTTTGACAGACGACACGGCATTTAGAAGCGATGTTACGGCAAAGGTTTTTGACCTTATACCACAGGCAAAACGTGTTTTAGGATTGACGGCAACGCCAAATTTAGAAATGTGTATTGGTATGCAATTGAATGAAAAATATGTACCGAATGACATTAGAGAATCTTTGAATTTTACCCTTTGCAAAGTGTCTTTGACCAAAGAGCAAACCAAAAAACTGCAATTAAAAGCCTATTCAGAAAGCCGTATCAATGCCGTTACTGCCTACGCATCGAGCGCGGCACAAGGTAACAAAACAGCCATTTTGCTAAACGATGTCAAAGTTTTAGAGACCGTTTCAGAGGTTATAAACTCAAAATACGGCGAAGCCACAGCGACCATTTTAAGCAGCAAAAAAGCAGCGTACAACGTCGAAAACCCGACTTACAACGCCATCGTAAAAGGCGAAGCCGTACCGACTGAAAACCGTGTTTTTTTGGGTACAAACATTTTAACGGCTGGCATATCCTTAAATTTTGCCGTTGAAAATTTGGGTATATTTGGCAACCTTGACAGCCGTACAATGGCACAATTTGCGGCACGTCCAAGACTTCAAGGTGAAGTTAATAAAGCCTTGAATGTTAACCTATTCAAGACTATGACAAAAACCGAATTTGAGACGGTTTTAAACGATTTTGAGCAACGCAATATTGAGACACCCGAAAGCCTAAAAGACCAAAGAAACGCTATTGAATGGCTACAAAACGACATTCAAACAGCCGTTACACTTTGCGAAGTATTAAACAAACTACCTAACAAGTCCGACAAAATACGGCGCAAAACATTTGACGAATTGGGTTTTGTTTTCTACGATGAAAGCAGCGACCAATTTAAAACGAATCTCACATCTATACTTTTCAATCATAACCAACGTATTGAGCAACGCTTAACCATGTACGGCAAATTATGGAAAGCAAAGCAGTATGACCAAACATTTGAGATTTTGCCCCCTCAGTATGTAAACTTTGATATAAACCAACAGGCAACCGAAATTTTAAGCGACAAAAAAGAAGCTGCAAAAGAGAATAAGGCAAAAGCCTTTGAAATCTTCGCCGAAAATAAAAACGTTTGCCTTGAAATCACATACAGGCAAACGAGCGACTACGAACTAAAAGAAGCCATTAAAACGGAAATTACACCCCATAAAGAATTAAGCAACGACGCAAAAGAACTAAAAACAGAGACCCCCTCAGTAATTGACCATTTACCGAGTATTACAGGACGGTATTTTGATTTAAAAGCCGCATCGTTTGGCGTTCCCGAAATTACAGCGAACAAAACGCTTAAAATGTTGGTGAATGTCCAAAAAGACAGCGAATTTAAGCTATTGAAAAACCGTATTATTTCTTTGTCCGAACTGCGAAGCCTTGAAAACGACACTTTGAACAATGCCGAAAAATTGAGAGCTTTAAATTCAAAACGGATTATTAAACAGATACAAGCCTTTGAAAATTCAAAACGCCGTAGCTGGTTAACGGCTGGTGAATTGATAAACCTTGTATCTACATCAAAAAGACGTGTTGAATTGAAAGAAGCCAAAATGAGGATTGCAGAACTTTTTGACGTGTCCACCGAGCGCAAAGAATTGAAAAACGGCAAAGCAACCGTTTACATAATTGGAGACCGTTTGACCCTAAATTCTGTTATTGAAAACGCCACATTTGAGCCGAAAAACGACCCCAAAAATGCGGAAAATATTGGGCAAAAAAGAGGTGAAATTTTACGCATTGAAAAACAGCGTAAAATATTGACAGACAGTTAATTATAAAGGTTTGTTAGGACACTTTTTTCTGATAATATATACTATAACTTTTTGTGTCCATCTTTTTTTTAGAATAGTAGCCTTGTAAAGCTGGTTTTATTTGAAGAAATCTATTTCCAAAATTGATACCATTTAGGTACGTCTTTATCGTCAATTGGTGCTGACAACTGTTTTTGAGCAGATGCAAGGGTGTAATTGACTTCTTTCAAGCGTTCTAACAATTCAATATTAACTTTGCTTAAATCGGATATTTGAGCGTCTTTAATGTCGGTTTGCTTTTCAAGGTGTTCTATTTGCCCCCTCAGTATTTCGATGATAGAGTTATCATTATCCGTTAAATGTTCCTGACGTTTAGCGTGTTCAGGTTCATGCGTCTTTATCACGTCTTTATCGTCTCTATCACTTGAAAACAAGAGAGTTATCAGAGAGTTATGATAAAGATGCTTTATGCCCCCTTTATTACTATCTGTTTGTATTTTCTTGATGTACAGGTCTTTTTTGTCCTTTGACAGGTCTTTTAAGTACCTACGGACAGTAGAAACCCCTTTATTTGCCTTTGTTGCAAGTTGTTCTATTTCAAGCCATTCATCAGTCATTTGAGAGAGTTATGATAACGTTATGAGAGAGACGATAACGTTATCAGAGAGACGATAGAGTTATCATAGACAAAAGTATGTAATAATTACTCATCTAATTTATCACGTAGTAAATTATCTTTGCTCAAAATCTTTAAAAATGGATAATCAGAAAGAAAAAAAGGACGTAGGCAGACCTTACAAGCCCGAAGCCGTTGGACGTGTGAAGCTGACGACCTCAGTACAAGGCAGTTTAAAAAAGTGGCTTAAAGGATATGCCACCGAGACAGGACAAACATTAGCGGACGTTTTGGAAGATGCCATAATTGAATATCGAATCAAACACGACACCAAAAAGCAAAATTAATTTATCACGTAGTAAATTATTTAAAATGGAAAACAATGAATTGACCCCCTTTGAGGGTAAAGAGATTAGAAAAGTATGGCATGATGAACAATGGTACTTTTCAGTTATTGACGTTATCGAGGTTTTGACCGATAGCCCAAGCCCTAAAACGTATTGGGCAAAACTAAAAACCAAAGAAAAAGCGGCAAGCGGTCAAACGTTCCCATTTACGGAACGTTTGAAATTACTT
>JAYTMI010000770.1:0-3510 GCA_043728625.1 Saprospiraceae bacterium
TAGTTTCATTACCATATTCTGCATTAACAGCTATCATGAGCGATGATAGGGCAATGAAACGCGGATAAAGTGCTAAAATCTGTCGTTTTAAATCATTAACAGTTGTTCCCTCTGTCATTTCTATTGTCAAAAAAGAACTACCGATGATGTCGCGAGCGATGCCGAATGTTAGGATTTCTAATGTCATTTTGATCTAAAGATTATTCCACAATATATTCACGCCTGCATATAAAACCAAAAAGGCTGTTAGTTGCCGTACAAGCGTTTGATTGAATCGAAAAGTGGTCAATCGGCTGCCCAATTGACCACCGAGCAAAACAGCGCACATCAAAGGCACAACAAATGCCCAATCCAGTTGAGGATTTTTTGTCAATTGCCCTGCCAGCCCCGAAATAGAATTGATGAGGATGAAAAAACTGGCTGTTGCGGCGATGTTCTTAGGCGAATCCCATTTCAGCAAATTTAGAACAGGTGACAAAAAAATGCCGCCGCCAATGCCGACCATGCCTGATAAAAAACCAATAGAACCGCCCACAATTGACCCCCTCAGTATAGAAGTGTTTTCAGATGTTTCTACTTCGTTTTTTTTGAAATAATTCTGAAAAAACATCAATAATGCCGCAATAACAAGGCTTGTCCCCAACAAAATGAAGAACGTTTTTTCTTTCAATGGCAAAAGCCCACCAACAAAAGCCATAGGAACAGAGGCGATACTGAGGGGTATGATTTTTTTCAAATTCAAATATCCACTCCGCCAAAACAACCATGTGCCGCCGATGACAACAACAATATTGCAAAGCAAGGCGGTCGGGCGCATCGTCGTCATAGACACGCCATAAAGAGCCAATAGTGCAAGGTAACTTGACCCGCCGCCGAAACCTGCACTCGCATAAATGGCTGCGATACCAAAGAAAAATAACAATAATTCGATATGTTCCATAATAGCTTAACCCAGTTTTTCGCAAAATAAAAACAAATGTAACTCTTTGATAATCATAAATTTAGATTACATAATTGAGCCTTTTTTTTAATCCAAATACCGCTTCGTCAAACCGCCATAAAAATCAATTCTGCGGTCACGGAAGAAGGGCCAAATCCTACGCACATCTTCTGTCCGCTGTCTGTCAATTTCGATCACTACATTTTCTTCTAAATCCGATGACCCTTTGTATAAAAATTCGCCTTGTGGACCGACCACAAAACTTTGTCCCCAAAACTGAATGCCATTCGTCACACCTGACCAATCTGCTTCAAAACCGACTCGATTGACCGTTATAATGGGCAAACCATTTGCCACCGCATGACCGCGCTGAATCGTTTCCCAAGCCCCATGTTGCCGCGTCTTCTCCCCCTCAGTATCGGTACTCTCCCACCCGATTGCCGTCGGATATATCAACATTTCTGCGCCACGCAAAGCCATCAAACGGGCGGCTTCGGGATACCATTGATCCCAACAAACGAGTACGCCTAATGTTCCGACGCTTGTTTTGATCGGTTCAAAACCCAAATCACCGGGCGTAAAATAAAACTTTTCGTAGTAAGCAGGGTCGTCAGGAATGTGCATTTTGCGGTATTTCCCAGCAATTCCACCATTTTTTTCAAAAACAACGGCTGTATTGTGGTACAAACCCGCCGCTCGTTTTTCAAAAAGCGACGTGACCAAAACAATATTGTGCTTCTTCGCAGCTTCGCCAAAAAGTACAGTCGAAGGTCCTGGAATCGGTTCAGCCATATCAAATTTTGCCGTTTCTTCGGCTTGGCAAAAGTAGATACCACAATGTAATTCCTGCAAAACAACCAATTCTGCACCCTTTTCCGCACATTCTGCAATACCACCCAAACTGCGTTCTATATTTTCTTCACGGCTACCGCCACTGATTTGTTGGACGATGCCGACTTTTAATTTTGTCATATTTCTTTAATTTTGGACAAAAATAAAATGAGTAATCGAGCATTTTAGCTGGATTACTCATTCTTTTTAGATTTTTACTGAGGGGGTCAAATAGAAACGATATTTTCTTTGAACCATTCACGACATTCATCTAAACTACTTTCGCCAGAGGCGACTTTTAGGACAAAATTCAAAATATTATGATTACCCAAATCTTTACGAATTCGATAATTATTCAGTTTCAAAAAAGTCAATGCCACTTCCAAACCTGTTCGTTTATTCCCATCAGTAAAAATATGGTTAGAAATAATATTGAACATATAAACAGCCGCTTTGTCGTGAATTTCAGCATAAAGCGGTTCGCCAAACATTTCTGCTTCGACTACTTCAACAACATAATCAAGTGGCTGTTCTTTTAGAAGATTATTGGGTGGCATAAAGTTACCGCCATGTGCTTCTATTGTACGTTTGTTGATGAAAATTATCTCGGTTTTTTCTAAAAATTCCATAGGGTTTAATTTATGCTAATGCTTTAAAGACATCTTCATATTCGGCGAAATCTTCATTGATAATTTTTTCCAAACGTTTACGGCGTTCAGTTTTATAATCTGTTTTTTCTTCCACAATTTGACGAAGCAGATTTTTAAAATAATCAGGTTGTTCAACCATGAGTTCATAAAGCACCTTTTTAAAGGTTTTTTCATCAATTGTTGCTGTCATTTTTCAATTTTTTTACAAAAATAAACCTTTTAATTTAAAACAACAAACCGCGTGTTTAGATAGTTCCAAATGGAAACTGCATCGTCACACAATGCAAAGACCCATGCTGATATATCAACGGACGACAATCCAAGCCAATCACTTCTCTATCTGGAAAGCACCCCCTCAGTATTTCGAGGGCTTCGGCATCTTGTGGCACATCATAAGTTGGTACAAGCACCGCACCGTTTATAATAAGAAAATTGGCATAAGTGGCGGGTAAACGCTGTCCGTCTTCATCAAATATGGGTTCACACATCGGTAGTGGCACAAGTTTGTACGGTTGCCCCCCCTCAGTACGGAAGGCTCTTAACTCGTTTTCCATCAGTTGCAAAGCGGTAAAATGTTCATCATTTGGGTCGGTGCATTGGATGTATGCGATTGTATTTTCATCACAAAACCGCGCGAGTGTATCAATATGTGAATCTGTATCGTCACCTGCGAGGTAGCCGTTTTCGAGCCATAAAATGCGGTTAACACCAAACAAACGCTTCAATTTCTGCTCAATTTGTCGTTTCGATAAATGTGGATTGCGGTTAGGTGAAAGCATACATTCTGTGGTTGTCATCAATGTACCTTGTCCATCGCTTTCAATGCCACCACCTTCAAGAACCAAATCCCCTTTTTGTATTTTTTTTGTTTTAAAAACACCTTTATCAAATAGTTTTTGCGTTATCAAATTGTCTTTGTCAGCTGCAAATTTTAAACCCCAGCCGTTGAACACAAAATCCAATAAAAGAGGTTTTTCGTTGTCAATAACGGTTATAGCACCGTGGTCTCTTGCCCAAGTATCGTTTGAAGGCAAGGCAACAAGCAATAAATTAGATTGAACACACCCCCTCAGTAAATTAGCCGTTTTT
>JAYTMI010000771.1:0-3612 GCA_043728625.1 Saprospiraceae bacterium
CGTTTCGGTTCACCCCCCTCAGTATTGACGACAAAAACATCGGTATTGCCATCGTATTGAGCCGAAAAAGCAATCATCTTGCCATCTGGAGAAAAATGCGGAAAACTTTCCGTCCCTTCATGACTCGTTAATCGTTTAGCATCGCCGCCTTCTCTGTCCACCAACCACAAATCGTCGGCATAGACAAAAACGATGTGTTTCGCACTAATCGTCGGTTGACGCAACAAACGCGTGCCTTGCGCAGAGAGTAGGGATGTGCCCAAAAAGAAACCTAAAATAAGGAATTGTAATCGTTGATTCATTTTGTAAAATTGGATTGATGTGAAATGTTTTTTTTCAATGCTTAAAAGTAAGAAACAATACGCAAACAAGGATTTTATTAGACGAAATGGTGAAAGGCAGGGCATAAAAAGAGCGGTCAATTTTTCGGCTTCTTGGTTCTAAGAGCATAAAAAGAATACTTATTTTGAGATTTTTATTGATGAACCCAAATCAATTTTTATCTTTGATGAATAATCATTAACCCATTTTAATTGATAAGAAATGGTATTATATCGGCGGCGGTGCGCTGCTATTGTTGCTTATTATCCTCCTTGTGCCCAAAGGTTCTGATGAACCAGCCGCGAATAGCAATGTATTGAATGGACATTCCGTCAGTTCGGTTAGCTACGATGAAACGAGTCGTTTTACTAAAGATGGGGAAAGTTGGATAGAAGATACGAAAGATGGCACAGCACTCAGGATGCATGAAGTCAGTACAGAAGAATGTTGCGTTCATCTTCGGGATGATATGAGAGGCATGAATATCTTATTGGATTTGACATTAGGGCGCATCACTTGGCAAGGCGACGATGGCAAAAAATATTATGTCACCATTCAAGGTTTTCAATAGTCCATGCCTTTGTGTAATCAGTATTGAAAATAGTCTCTTAATTTTTATTATAAAAAAAATATCTATATTTATTTGCAATTGTCAAATGAATATAGATATTTTTGTTTTATATAACGAATTTTACTGAGGGGGGATAAATACGCCTGATAAACAACATTTGAACCTGTTTTTTTTATTTAAAAAAGTTGAACAATGGCAGAAAATGTAAATGTCACAAGCATGAGTGACCAAGACATCATTAATGAGATTGATGTCACCCAAAAACGTATCATCGTGCTTTTCAAAGAAGTCGCCAGTCGGGTCACAAAAGAAACGTCAGGTGCGGGTTTTATGAGCAATGAAAACGCTAATGTTGCCGATTATTGGCTTCAAGTCGGTTTAGACCATCCTGAATTGATTGCCAAAATTTGTGATTTAGATGATTTCACTGTCAAAATCGCTTATTTCAAATCACTGATTGCTGTGGCAACGCAAGACGAACAAATCGGTGCTATTTTGAAAGCTCCAAGAGATGCCGCCTCAAAAGATTGTAGTTGGTACACCTCCTACATTCGGAATCAAGTGATGTCTCAAAAAAGCAATCCCGTTTACAAGTTGATTTTGCAACGAGAACCCAATCCGCGTCAATCCAGCGCCAAACAACAAGTCGCAGTGGCGGCTTAAACGTTTGATTATCGCAAAAACGACCGTTAAAGACTATCCATAGTTTTTAACGGTTTTTTTATGCTTTAAAATCGTTTTAAACGAAATTAAATCGTTCCAACCGTTTTAAAATTGTCAAACAGACTTTAAAAACGTTTTTAACGATTTTTAAGCGTCGGAACTGTTTTGAAAACGTATTTATCCGTTTTAAAACGTTGGAAAGGCGTTTGAAAGGTTTTTGGGGCTTTTTTCTTTTAAAAGATGTTTTTGGAGGGGATTTGGGGTATTTATTTGGGTTGAAGTTCTTTTATGGACTACACTGTACGTCAAAGCTTCCTCGTCATTGCGAGGGACGAAGCAATCTTTTGAGCATTGCAGAACCTGAATGCTACTTTGGCACTTTAGAATAAGTTTTAGGGCTACGCCCCGATAAACGTTGGTAGCCGTCAGCATAAAATTTTCTACAATCAGGGCGTAGCCCAAAAACTGATTTTAAAGTGTCTGAACTAGCATTTAAAAATGTCTGCTAAAAGCAATAGATTGCTTGGTAACTCGCCATGAACTGTGTTAAAAATCAAGCAATAGGGCAAATATTATTTTGCGAAGGCAAAATCGTTATCAAAAACAAGGTCATTCTTAACAAAAACAAAAGCTTGTTTGATGAGTTTATTGATGACAGCGACCATAGCGACTTTGTGCGGTTTACCCTTTTGTCTTAATCTGAGATAAAGTTCTCTGCATGCTCGATTAAAACGCTTGGCTGATTTTGCCGCATTGTAAAGTATGGCTCTAAGATAAGGTACACCTGTTTTGATAATGCCTTTATTTATCTTAACCGTTTTGCCTGAATCTTTAGTTCTTGGAACAGTGCCAATGAATTTACATACTTTTTTGACATTGTCAAAATCCACAAAACCATTAGTGGCAATAATCAATGCCGAGGCGGAAGCGGGTCCAATGCCTTTAATCTGAATCAACTTTTGATAAATCTGCCCAAATTGGTCATCATCAACGTGATACACATCTTTCTTGAAAGATTCAATTTGAGTTGCCAAAAGGCTTTGAATCGTCTCAAGGCTTTCGCGGACTGTTTTATCTGCCCTTGGGTCATAGTCAAGCGCATGGATTTGATTCTCAATGGCTTGCTTTTGAGTTATTAATGACGATAAATGGTGTCGCTTTTGCCTTTGCTGATGCAATTGCTCATTTACAATCATTGTACGTTCAGGCGTATGTTTTTGGCCATAATGGCTCAATAAAATGGCATCGCGCTCATCGTTTTGGCTCACTATTTTCACCGTTTCGGCAAAACCATGACTTTGATTGGGCGTAATAATACTGTAGGCTATATCCGCTATATCCAGACAATATGCCAACCGATACGAATAAGTACCTGTCGCTTCAAAGACAATCTGAATAGCTGATTTATCTAAATCAATAAGCCATTTGTTTATCGAAGCTACTTCATTTACCAAGCGCTCGATTGAAAATTGTTTTACACTCGCCGATTCGGGAGGACGCGCAATAATTAAATTTTCTTTACCAACATCAATACCTATGTAAGTCATCGGATAAAATTTAATAAGTGAATAAAATAAAGCCATAAAGTTATCATACCCATCCACCATCGTTAGAAAAGCTCGAAGCCTATTGAACTGTTCGAAGTGTATGATAAAAGTGACGTGAACGACTAAACATTGCGAACAAGCTTTTTGCCTAATGACGAATCAGTCTAATTCACGTCGCCAAATTTTATTTGCTTTCTAATAATTGATACAAATCTACGATGACGAAGGATGTTTGTTGAGGGGTTAGTGGTTTTCTTTTGAAGAGTGGTGGAAAGGGTTTTTATACTGAGGGGTGCTTGGTTTTAACTAAACTTACTCGTTTTTGTGGGTGGACTGTTAATGGTGCGTTAATGCTTAATTTTAATATAATTTTTTTGTATGAATTGATATTTATATTATATTTTTTAAAATCCTACAAAATAATATGGTTCAGAAGTAGAACCAAAAACATTGACAAAAAAGAGCAAAAAAAGGAGAAAAGCGGGTGATATTTGAATTGTCAAATAGAAA
>JAYTMI010000772.1:0-2787 GCA_043728625.1 Saprospiraceae bacterium
GCCGTTCGGCTTTCGAGAGGATTAATTCCGATGATGAATTCTGGTGGCTCAATGCTCATGAATTCTTCGATTTGTGCGCGTCAACCGCTTGGTTATGAACCCATTTATAATACGACAAAAGCGGCTTTGTCTATGTTTTCAAAATGCTTGGCTAATGAATTGATTCCTAAAAATATTCGCGTCAATACCATAAGCCCAGGATTGATAATAACGCCTGATTGGGTCAATACAGCCACAAATCTTGGCGCAAAAGAAGGCATTTCGGCTGAACAATATTTAGACCGCTTGGCTAAACAATTGACACCCATCGGTCGCTTTGGTACGCCTCAAGAATTAGCTAATTTCTTTGTGTTTTTATGTTCACCCATGGCAAGTTATTCGGTCGGTTCTACCTATTATGTGGATGGGGGATGGTTAAATGTCGTTGAATAGTCGAGCAAAATAATACGTTTTGGCTCTTTAAATCGTCTTATGACCCCTCAGTTGCCACGTTCCTCGCAATGACATTTCTTTATTGTCACTTCTTGTGCTTATTTTTTCTCTAAAAAAAGACCCCCTCAGTATGTAGTCTTCAAAAGGATTTTATACTGAGGGGGTGAATCTTTTTCTAAATATTTTCTTTCTTAATTAAGCTTTGAGTCTAAGACTTATAAGATACCACATAAAGGATCATAGATCCATTGACGAGAGCCCGTACTTTGATTGAAAATTGTGAGTTATTTGAATTATATGCTACACCAGCAGGGTATTTAATGAATATCCTTAGCCATCTGGGCATCGTGCGCAAGCGAGTAAAAAATTGTTAAGTTGACGACATTAAAATTCAAATCACCCCATCAAAAGCACTTTTATTCAAGATTTTTCTCGCGCCACGCTTGCGGTGTCATCCCAAACGCTTGTTTAAAAACCCGAATAAAATATGCAGGGTCGTTAAAACCACTGTCATAAGCAATCGCTGTGACGGTATAACCTGAATGTAAAAGCAATTCTTTCGCTTTGATTAACCGAATGGAGCGCATAAAATTATTGGTCGAAAGCCCTGTCAACGCCGTTAGTTTGCGATTCACTTGCGAAGAACTGAGTGCTAAGGCGTGTGCCAATTTTTCAATATCAAAATCAGCATCGTTTAAATGGGTTTCAACAATTGTTTTGACTTTTATGACAAAAGAATTGTCGAAACTATTGACGTAAGGCGTATTTCTTTCAATAGGTTTTTCATCATTACTATGATTACCCCCTTCAGTATAAACGGCGTTTAAACCGATTTTTGACAGATAATATTGCTGCAATTGCTGCCGTAATTCAAGGAGTTTTTTTATCCGTAATAACAATTCTTCTTTGTAAAATGGCTTCATCAAATAAGCGTCTGCACCGCGCTCTATGCCTTGCAACTTGCTATCTATATCCGCTTTTGCGGTGAGCATAATGATAGGAATATGGCTGGTGCGTTCATCACTTTTTAAGGTTTTGCAGATTTCAAAACCGTCTTTGAACGGCATCATCACGTCTGAAACAACCATATCGGGCATTTTGTCAAAAGCCATTTCTTCACATTCTCGACCGTCTTTGGCAATCAAAAGATGGTAATCGGCTGCTAAACACGAAGCAATATACGCCCGCACATCGGCGTTGTCGTCGGCAATCAAAATCAGTGGTTTTTCATTCTCCGCGCTTTGATTTCCCAACGTTAATGGGTTTTCTTCAAGTAAAACAGCTTTGTTTTCCCCTATATGCACCGCTTCGCCGTTAGTTTCTTTTATGTCGGATAGATGCGTAATCGGCAGAGTTACTTCAAATTCACTGCCTTTATTCAGATGACTTCTAACTGAAATCGTCCCGCGCATCAGTTTGACTAATTCGTGGGTCAAGGACAAACCGATGCCTGTGCCTTCGCCATGCCGTGTGGCGGAATCGTCGGCTTGATAAAAACGGGCAAAAATATAAGGCAGTTTATCCTCCGAAATGCCAATGCCAGTGTCTCTGATTTTGAGCGCAAACGCATCGCCTTGTTTACTGAGGGATACGTAAATATTGCCCCCTTTCGGTGTGAATTTCACAGCATTTGACAATAGATTGGACACCACTTGTTGCAAGCGGATTTCATCAATATCGATAGTCAAACTGTCCAAATCCGCCAAAAAGTGCATCTGAACACCTTTGTTTTCTGCCAAAGAATGCAGGCTTTCAACCATGTATTTTAGAAATTGTATCACATCGCTTTGTTGATAATGCAGGTATAATTTGCCGCTTTCCAATTTGTTCAAATCAAGCATTTGATTGACGAGATTCAAAAGGTTCTGCCCATTTCGAGTAATCATCGTCAAACCTTCTTGCAAATATTCTTTCGGTTTGTCCATTACCTGTTGTGCCATACCGAGAATGACCGTCAAGGGCGTGCGAAACTCGTGGGTGATATTGGTGTAAAGTCTTGTTTTAACAGCATCTAATTCCTTCAATTGCACGGCTGCTAAGGATGCTATTTTTTCTTTTTCGACCAGTTGAACTTGCGTTGCTTTGAGTTCCTGTAAAGTGTTTTCTAAAACGGCGTTGGCTTTTTGTTTGTGCCGATTGTTGCGATAAAGTATCAATCCAATGAGCGAAATCACACCCAAACCCGCTAACAAACCATAGTTTTGTTGCTGAATAGTTTTCTTTTCTGCTTCTTTTAGCTTTTTCTGCTCCTCTACGTAAAAGTCTTTATACTTTTTATAATCTTCAATTTGTTTTTCAAATTTTCTATTGACAATTGTTGTGGAACGGTCTAAATAGAAATAAGCACTATCTATA
>JAYTMI010000773.1:0-5216 GCA_043728625.1 Saprospiraceae bacterium
GCTCACCATTTTTGACTTGTACGATATAGATTCCTGAGCTTAATCCCAATTTTTTCAACGGTACAACCAACTGTGCTTTATCCTTGGGTTGCACAGCGAAATCCGTTGTTTTGATGAGTCTGCCATACGCATCAAACAGTTGTATGGTCGTCATTGACGCATTTGATGTTTCAAATTCAAGGGTTAAATTATCGGTAACTGGGTTTGGATAGCTCAACATTCTACTGCTTTTGACAACGATTTCTTTAGTACCCACCAATTTTTCAGTTAAAAACTGAATTTTTATGCCTATTCCCTTTGAAAAAACGGGTAAAACAATCGTATTACTGAGGGGGGTCAACGGAACGCTGTCCATAACAACCGCTCGCGTTGAATCGGGAAAATAATACACAATACGATAAGTACCACGAGGGATATTAGGCATCGTCATAAGTGTTCCGCCAATGCTGTTTTGGTTCAAAGCATCGTAGGCATAGCCATAAAAATTGTTTTTAGGCGTACTAAAACCAGCTGATTTAAAGACTGTTGTGCTGCTGTTACTCAATGAAAATGACCATTTTGACAAAGCCCCTTGCTTCGTAAAATCCTCATCTTTCACAAAGGCGGCAGGTTGCTTGAACAGCAAACCCCACAAAGGGTCGGTGTAATTGTCCCATAGCCACATGATGTGCGGCACTTGCGAAGTAATGCCAGTCCAGATGATATTTCGCTGGATATCGAAGGGCACATCAGCATTCGTACTTGTGCCGTATTCGCCACAAAGGATGCTTTTATTGGTCATACTGTTTAAAAATGAAGCATCTTTGACCACCAAATTGTCTAAAATTGTATTGCTATACGTATGGTATTGCAAATTATCAAGACCGACAAGACCATTCATAGAAACAATTTGATTGTCATCGGCACTCGTTGTAATGATGTGTTTGAATGGGTCAATCGCTTTGATATATTGCCCCATTTCGTCATGCCATTTGATAACTTCAGTGCGCCAAGTAGGCGTTTGGCTGTTATAAATGCCCGTAAATTGGACTTCATTGAACAATTCCCAAGCAAAAAGATTGGAAGAGTAGCCCCACCGAGCAACAATGTAGCGCAGTAGTTTTTTGGTTTGCACTTTGGCGTTGGCATTGTAAAAGAACTCTTCGGCGCGGGTCAAATAGCCGCCGTTGGCGACATTGTAGGGGTTGTCGTTCCAATTGGAATTGACATTTTCGGAAAACATGCCATGATGGAAAATACACATTTGGAGATTCATGTCTTTGTTGGCACACAAATCTAAGACAGAATCCTGCATGGCGGCAGCACCTTGACTGTAAACGCCAATACCACTGTTAAAACCATTGTTTTTCCATTCCAATTGCTGACGATTGAATGCAGCGTGCCAATAACGAACAAAATTGGCATTGCCCGCAGCAAGGTTTCCTATGATTTTAGTATAGTTTTCAAGGTTGTTCCACGCCACATTGATGCCCAAAGGATAGAAAGGTTCGCCTGTAGAACGCCTAAAATACTGCCGATTGAAGGAATCCACCCCAATAATGCCCTTTCCAAGTGCATTTGCACCTACATTAACCGTGGTTTCAGCCGATTGTACCGTGCCTTGTGTATCGGTCAAACGCATCACAATTTTATGTACGCCTGTTTGTTTTGAGCTGAACCGGACGACCCAATTTTGCTGATTCGACTCTGCCGCCCAATTGCCATTTTGCTCCTTTTGTTGAACAAAATAAAACGCTGGAACGGTTATCTGTTGCTGATTGGGCAAGGTAATGAGTGCGTCCGCCTTGACTTCGTCGGGGTTATAGACGTTCGCATAGTTAGCATTTATCAAAAACCAGCCCTCAATTTTCGCATTTACTGAGGGGGTGGGTGTAACGATAGATAAACGTCCGAGACGTGTACCGACGGGATAAACAGATTGCGCCACTTGAATACTTGTCGCGTTGTTGTCATTGTCCGTCACAGTCAGTTTGACGCGATAAATACCTTCATTTAGGAACTTATGGCTCACTATTTTGCCTGTATCGGTTGTGCCGTCTTGAAAATTCCAATTATAAGACTTGATGCTGCCATTAAAATCATACGAGTTTGAGGCATCGAAACGCACCGTATCACCTGCAAATGCCTTGGGTTTATTGGACGTGAACACAGCCACAGGCAAGCCATTACCCGCTTGAGGATTATCCAATTTGAAGGCATCGAAATAGACATTGCCACTCGATGAACCACCATTGATATTGATTTCTAAACGTGTAAAGTCTTGATTAACAACACTTCTGATGTCAAAGACGCAATCCGTCCAAGTGTTTGGCGTGACCATAAAATTGTAATTGGTTGACCAATTTTCAATCACAACTTGGCTGCCGTTCCAGACCTTGACATAAACCCGTGCAGCAAAAGCTGACCTAATTTTAAAATTCAACTCCGTATTACCTAAAATAAATTTTTTAGTGTCTGAAAAAGTCAAATAAAAGGCATTCCAATCGCCCGTCGGTTTGTTCATAAAACCGACTTTATTGCTTGGATTTGCTG
This sequence comes from Saprospiraceae bacterium, assembly GCA_043728625.1. Taxonomy (GTDB): domain Bacteria; phylum Bacteroidota; class Bacteroidia; order Chitinophagales; family Saprospiraceae; genus JAAFJT01. Next base: position 2,533 of record JAYTMI010000773.1, read on the forward strand.
GATTTTTATCAGGATTGTCCACCACCACAACGCCTTGCGGTGTCAGCGTCGGCGAAGTATTGGCTGTCTCAAAGTCCGCAAGATTGACTTGCGCTTGTGAGCCTATTGAACAAACAAAGACTATGAAAAATTGAAGTAAAAATTGACGTTTCATACATTAAAATTAAAAATTGAAAACGGGATGTACAAAGCTCGAAAATACAAAAAATACTGGTGGCACATCCCGAGATAGTCGGGAGGGGGGGTAAATGAACTTGTTTACAGGAACTTGACATTAATCATAATATTTTTTTATGCTATTTTTAAATAACACCAATATATATTTTAAATTGGTACGCATTTTGCGGTATAAAATTACGATAAATCAGTAACATGCCAATTTTAAATTTCACCTCTTAGTCCATAAAATAAAACTAATTTTCCCATGTCAACTCAAAGCAAATTTAGAACACAAATTCAAAAGGCTGAGGACTTGCCGAATATTCTATCCGCTCATCCAACTTGGCATTCTATCAAAGAATGTGAGCGTTCCATATTTCGTTCACTCGATATTGCGCTTGTTGCAGAGCGTAAAGTCAACTTGATAGATGCCATGGATTCAGAAGTCAAAGTCATTATTTCAGATGCCCTCCATAAAGGCATTTTAGTTCGTAATGCAGACGGTACTATCGCTATTAAACCGTTTACCTGAGGCTTTTTTCATTTGATTTAACAATACACCTTGTTTCAGACAGTTCGCTGTTTGAAGCGAGGTTTTTTTATTCGATATTCATTTGAGCGTTTCTAAGAAATCAAACGCTTTTTTAAAGGTTTCTGACTGCATGAACACTTTGTCGCCCAATTCCATAATCTGCCCTGTCTCCTTATCGTAGCTTTTCCACTCCGGCAAGTCTGCACCATTGGGATTGCCTGTTTTTGCAAAATTGACCCAATAATCGGACATCGTTTGTTCTAAATCATAATCCGTTTTTTGCCAATCGCGTTTCCATTGCTTCAAAGTATGCAACGCATAGGGTACTTCTGAAGTATGAAAAGCACCGTAATTGGGAAAATTGGGCTTATCTGGTGGCACGTGACTGAATTGGTAGAGGTAAGACTTGTTTTTCTTATGAAAACCTGCCCACAAATGCGATTGGAACGCCGCAAATTGGCACAAAGCCAAGCGATTTTGCGAGGTTTTGGCTTCCTCATCGGTGTTTGCGGTGAATACTTTTAGGAAATCATCTGCTTTGTCGCCATACTTTTCCTTTGCTTGTTGCTTAAATTTCTCAACTGTTATGGGTGAGGTACCCATTAAAGCCCCATCGCCCGTTACCCAACCCGTTAAAAGCGGCACGTCATTGTGTTTGCCGTTTTCAAAATGCGTTTTCAAGTCTTTTGGCAACACATAGCCGTCCAAAACAGCCCCAAAACGCTCCATCCCTTTACCATTTGCGAGGTTTAGAATATCTTCTGCGGGTTTTAAACGCATTTCCATGATGTTTTTTGCGAGACATCTTTGCATCAACATATCGCCTTGGGTCTCAGCATCTTCTAAATTTTTGCCCATTCTGTTAGCAAACATGGCACCACTTTCTGCAATGGCACGATGAAACAGTCCACGTGCTAAGGACGAGGCAACTAAGGCATTGACACTAAAAGACCCCGCCGATTGCCCTGCAATTGTGACATTTTTAGGGTCGCCACCGAACTCTGCGATGTTTTTTTGAATCCATTTTAAGGCTTCTATTTGGTCTAAAAAGCCATAGTTACCTGATGCTTTATGTCCTGATTCTGTACTCAATTCTGTATGCGCCATAAAGCCGAAAACACCAAGACGGTAGTTGATACTGACAAATACAACGCCTTTTTTAGCCATTTCCTCTCCGTCATAAACAGCACAGGAAGCGCCACCGCTGGTCAAAGCACCGCCATGAATCCATACAAAAACAGGCATTTTATCCCGTTTTTCCTTGGCAGAAGTCCAAATATTAAGATAAAGGCAGTCTTCACTGAGGGGTTCAGGTGGCGCAATAAATTCTTCAGACCAACACATAAACGGAACAGGCTTGGACTGCATCGCACTTGCTGAATATTCTGTGCAATTGCGGATGCCCGACCATTCATTGACGGGTTGAGGGGCTTTCCAGCGTCTGCTACCCGTCGGCGGCATGGCATAAGGCACGGCTTTGAAACTGCGCACCGTTTTATCGCTGTTATAAGTGCCTTCAATTTTGCCATTTGTGAGTTTAAGCAGTGGATTTTGTGCAAAAACGGCTATTGCGAAGCAAAAAAGGATTGTTGTGAGTTGGACTTTCATTTTTTTATATTGATTTTTGTTCTTAGATCAGATTCACGAAATTTTAAAAAATTTCGTGAATCTTTGTTATCATCGCACTATCGCCACATCGCCTGACAACTGTTTGGTTTGTACTTTTCCATTGAGCGTCAAGCGGACGGTCAATGTCCAAATATACACACCTGTTTCGCAGGCTTGCCATTTCAGTCTGCCATCCCAAGCGTCATTTGGGATTTGGGAAGCAAAAACAAGGCTACCCCAGCGATTGAATATTCGAAAATCGTAGTTTTCTATTTTGATAAAATCGGATTTGAAAAAAGGTCGTAAAACATCATTCAATCCATCGCCATTCGGCGAAAAAGCATTGGGCACAAAGACTTCAAAACCACAATGATTGATGCGTAAA
>JAYTMI010000774.1:0-2819 GCA_043728625.1 Saprospiraceae bacterium
CGAACAAGTTTTCGACTTGATGTTTGCGCTTGAAGCGAATGATAATCAGTTGGATTTCCCAGTCGTTTTCGGTTCAGCACGTAACAACTGGATGAGTCCAGATTGGAACAAACAAACAGAAGATATTACTTATTTGCTCGACCAAATCATTCTTCACATCCCACCACCACAGGCGGATATTGAAGGTGGTGTTCAGATGTTAATTACATCTTTGGACTACTCGAAATATATTGGTCGTATTGCGATTGGTCGTTTGCGTCGGGGTGTTTTGCGCCCTAATATGAATATTTCGCTTATCAAACGTGATGGTACGATTCAGAAAAGCCGTATCAAAGAACTTTATACGTTTGAAGGTATGGGCAAAGTGAAAGCAGAAGAAGTTGTGGCTGGTGATATTTGTGCGATTGTCGGTATCGAAGGTTTTGAAATTGGCGACTGCGTTGCAGATTTCGAAAACCCAGAAGGTCTTGGCACGATCACGATTGACGAGCCAACAATGAGTATGGCTTTTACCATCAATGACTCACCCTTTTTTGGTCAAGAAGGGAAATATGTGACAAGCCGTCACGTAAAAGACCGTTTGTTCAAAGAATTGGAGAAAAACTTGGCACTGCGTGTTGAAGAAACAGACTCTGCCGATACATTCCAAGTATTTGGACGTGGCGTTTTACACTTGTCTGTTTTGATTGAAACAATGCGCCGTGAAGGCTATGAGTTGCAAATTGGTCAACCACAGGTTATCACCAAATTGATTGATGGTAAAAAACACGAACCAATCGAGGAATTGAATATTGACGTTCCAGATGAAAAAAGCAGCACGGTCATTGACTACGTTACACGCCGTAAAGGTCAAATGTTGTCTATGGTGCCAAAAGGTGACCGTATGATTATGCAATTTGAAATCCCTTCGCGAGGTATCATCGGTATGCGTTCGACTTTGTTGACCTTGTGCCAAGGTGAAATCATTATGACACACCGTTTTATCGAGTTCCAACCGCATAAAGGTGAAATTCCAAGCCGTCAAAACGGTTCTTTGATTTCAAAAGAAACGGGCAATGCGATTCCTTTCTCTATCTACAACTTGCAAGACCGTGGTACGTTTTTCGTTGAAGCGAATGCAAAAGTTTATACAGGTATGGTCATTGGCGAAAATTCACGCCCAGGAGACTTAGTTGTAAACGTAACGGTGACGAAACAATTAACGAATATGCGTTCGAGTGGTACTGACGAGAAAACACGCTTGACTCCACCTCGTAAATTTACTTTGGAAGAGGCTTTGGAATACATTCAAGAAGACGAATTTGTGGAAGTAACGCCACAATCTATCCGCCTTCGTAAGATGTTGTTGGATGAAAGCAGCCGTAAACGTGGCAAAAAAGTAGAGACATTTGCTTAAAATAATTGGGAAATCTATTTCTCATTATATAAAACCCTCAATTTACTGAGGGGGGTATAAAAATAAAAGCCAAGCTTAGATTTGATTCTAAGTTTGGCTTTTTGTTTAATCATCAATTTCCTTTCACCTCTTTCTGTATCTTCTCTGCATCTTCTTTAATCAAAAACTCAATCACTTCTTCAAGTTGTTTGGCTTCAATATTCTTTGAGCGAATGATTTTATTTTCGTCTAAAACATAGATTTGTGGCGTGGTTTCGACATTATAAAGCGTTTTATAACGTGAAATCATATAAGGGTCAATGGTATTGATAAAATCATCAAATCCTTTTTCTTTCACATATTTCCAACATTCAGGCATTTTGTCGGGACCTACATAAGTACAAACGGCGGCTACTTTCACATCCCAATTCTTTTCCTTCGTTTTTTTATAAAACTCTACCAAAAAAGGTGATTGCTTTTGACAATGCCCACAATCGGGTGCATAAAAGAACAAAACAGTATATTTTGCCTTGATTTCGGACAAACTTATCATCGTATTGTCTTCTTTAAACGTCTTAATTTCAGGTGCTTTCTTGCCGATGAGAATAGGCTCTAATTTGTTGGCATTTTGAAGAATCTTTTCTCTATTTTCTTTTTCAATAAAATCATCTGCCAAACCAGGTTCAATATATTTTTTAGCTAATTTCACATAAATACCATCAAAACCCACAAGGTTTGACTTCGCATATTTGTTCAAAAACTGGACAAAATAGAATTGAAAAGTCTCTTTGGCTGGTTTCATCGCATCTAACATACGATAACAAGACTCTGCAATAGAATCGGGATGTTGAGGCGTGAGTTTCTCGATATAATAATCAACCCGTTGTTGCAAAACAGGTGTTCTCAAAAGCGCAGGATTGCCCAATTCAAAATTGTCGAAACAATGCTCTTTGTAATAATAATATTGAGCTAACTGCTTTTTATCCGCTTCTTTGATGTTATCGAAAGTGGGCATGTCAATTTCAATCGCTGATTTTATAAGTGCCGCAGAAACCGTCGTCGGGTTTTTCTTTGCCAAATCCCATTGATAACCTTTAACTTCTTTATCCAATTCAGCAAATTTTTTCATCGAAGCCACCGAATCACGTGCTTTCAAAGCACCCGCTGCTTCTGCATCTTTGCGTTTAGCAGATAAAAATTTCATATAATTATAAAACAACTCATTGTCTTTTGACCCTTTCAAAGATGCTTCATAATAAGGCAAAGCCACAGAAGTAGTCAACGAAAAATGTTGCTCCTTGTCATTGACCATGATTTGGAAATAATTGTCTTTTGTATTAACAACAATGAGATAAACGCCAGGAGCCAATTTTTTCTCTTTTTTGAATGTAAACAAGTTCGCTTGTTTATCTAAAATAGCTGTATCAGACAAATAGGTTTGTCC
>JAYTMI010000775.1:0-1745 GCA_043728625.1 Saprospiraceae bacterium
TCGAGGTCTTTATAGCCTTTAGCCTTCATATCTTGAATATACTGAGGGGTCACACCGTGAATTTTCAAAGCAACAGCATCGTTTAAATCCATGTTTTTAAAACCAATATCGGTAAAGCCTTTGATAAAATCGCCTGTAACACCGTGAATTTTCATTTCGACTAATCTGCTGGCTTCAATATTTTTATAACCGATTTTTTCAAAACTTTGAACCAAAGCAGGTGAAACACCATGTATTTTAAACTCAACCAACTTATTGATAGGCATATTTTTGTAACCAATGTCTTCAAAACCCTTCAAATATGCCGCATTTACACCATGTATTTTTAACTCCACAACTTTACTCGCCGATAGGTCTGAATAGCCCATTTTGTTCAAACTGCTTACAAAATCAGCGTTTACACCATGAATCTTGAACTCAATCGCTTTTTGAAAGCTCAAATTTTTGAAACCCATATCTTTATATGAATTCACAAAATTGGCATCAATACCATGGATTTTAGCTTCAACAATACGTTCAGGCGGCAATTTGCCGAACAAACTTGTCAACATATTGATATAATCGGCATCAACGCCGTGGATAGCGTAGTTTTTTAAATCGTCTCCCGTCGGATTTGTGCCAGTTGTCTTAAATTTCTCAACGTCCATTTTGTCGAGACCATGAATTTTAGCTTCTACAATATCGCTATGACTTAATGTCCGTTCTGTTGCAGCTTGCATTTTTTTGATGAAAGCACCATCAACACCGTGTATCTTAAACTCGATAACGTCTTGCAAACTGGGGTTTTTGTAGCCAGAAGCGGCTAAATCCTTTAAATAATCGCCTTTTATGCCGTGAATTTTGGCTTCCACAATTTGGTCAGTCGGTACATCAATGAAGCCCGCATCGTTCAAATCTTTTTTGTATTTGGCATCCACGCCGTGAATTTTTAACTCGACAACTTTGTTCAAAGACAAGTCTTGTTTCTTAAAAGTTGCGAAATAACTGGTCAAAACTTCTTTTGATAAACCATGAATCGCTAAGTCTTGTAATGCCGATTTTGAGATGTCTTTATAGCCATTTTGCTTCAAAAAAGAGATGTAATCACGATTGATATTGCTCATGAACAAGTGCATCATCATTGTCTCTTTTACTCCGCTAATATTTTCTTTCTCAAGAAAAGCTTTAAAATCAGCGTTTTCAGTGAATGTGTATTTGCCATAACCTTCGTTTCCTTCAAACTTGCCTTTGAAAGCCATCGTGCCCGCTTCACGTGTCAATGTAAAATCAGATTCTGTTGTTGGCAAAGCTGAAAACTCGCTTTTTTTAAACGTATGCGTACTGTTCCAATTAGAATTAGCCGTTTTTGTTTGAAAAGACACTTCAATTTCATCACCTTTTATGGTGGCGTTCCAATAGCCGTTCATACTGAGGGTGGCTTCATCGGCTTCAAAAAAGTTGGTTTTATCAAAAAGATTGGGGAGCAATTCCTTAGGTCCACCATAAGACAAAAAGACCATTCCAATCACTATCAGGCACGTTGCTATTAATTTTTCCATGACATTTGTTTTGTTATTTGATTGATTTAAAACGCGTTGCACACGCAACAGCAATTGGTTTTTTCGTTGTCCTGCAAAACCCATCGCAAACGAGGCAGAATAATATTACATCTCTTGAACAACGACGAGCGATTTGGCATAAGCCATCGAGTTACCGCACAACTGAATAGCGACATCATCGCAACAGTTTTCACGCTCTGCACGGAT
>JAYTMI010000776.1:0-2081 GCA_043728625.1 Saprospiraceae bacterium
GACAATTGGTACGAATAATCACTTGAAACATTAGGTTTCTCGATAGTTGGATAGTCGTTTAATACGCCTTTCATGGTGTGAAAAGCGGTATCGTGCTGCGCCACAACTTCATAACCCGTCAAACACACATAGGCATAAAAACGCGCTGCCAACGGTGGATTGGTGATGTCATGCACCATAATATTCGTCATGCGGTCAATGACTTTGTTGATTTCATGGCTTTCCAAAACAGGCATTTGGGTACTGTTTTTACAGCCGAATAAAGTGAAAAATAGAAGGACTATAGAGAAAGGTTTTGTCATAGACTTTTGTTTTGCAAGATAAAAATTAAAATTTGAGCAAAGTAACGCTGCCATTTGTCAATTCTATTGAGGAAATTGACCTGCTCTTTCATTCTATCTGATTGCCCATCTTTGTTAATGGGTTCTTGTTTTGTCCAATCTAAGCAGTCTATAATTTGCCAAAATTGTTCATCTGACAATAATCCTTCGCCTTGTTTTTGTTCTTCAACACGGATTTCTATTTGAGCTGTTTTATCAAAACGTTTTCGCAAATCTTGAATAAATTGATTGCTTAAATCGTTTAAATTGACTCTTAATACTGTTGTCATTTTTTTTATTTTTCACAAAAATAAGTTCTTTTTTGAAAGAAGAGTAGGTTATTTCAACCTATAAGCCTTCAAAGCCTGTTGATTCACTCCAAAAATCACATCATTTTTAATCAATAAAACGCTTCTAACATCGCCTTTGAGTCGCAAACCGGCTTGTTGTTGTGGGACGGTTGAAAATTGCCCTTGTCCATCCCCCCTCAGTAAAAGACCGTAATTGGCATCGTATTTTCCGAATTTCAAGCGGGCGTGGTTGATATTGCCAGCAAGTAGAAGGTCTTTTTTACCGTCTTTATCGAAATCAAGGGTTGTAATGGTGAAAATAGGGGATTCTTGAACTTCAATGGGCAATTCCTTTTCTTGAAACTTATGATTTACATCGCCGATAAACAGCATCGTTTTAAGGCAATTGGCTTCTAAACGGGTCACCCCTTTGAGTTCAGTGCTTGTGAAAACGTCTTTGAGCGTGGCTTCAGCGTAACTTTTATAATCGGGAAAACGGGGGCGCATGATGCTCAATTGGTCCAATAATTCATCGCGGGTGATGTATGGATAACTTTTATGTTTGTTGTAAAGACAAAGTATCGGGTCAACCGAACCATTATCGTCGAAATCCTTGTAAAATAACTCAACAGGCTCTTTTTCATTGGCTTTTAGTTGTGAGTTGAGTCCTAAATTGCCGATTAATAAGTCAACGTGACCATCACCATTGAGGTCTTCTACCAAAAGTTTATTCCACAAGCCACTGTATTTTTTATCAAAATAAGTAGTTGTAACGTCTTCAAAATGACCATTATTAAAACCCAAAACAGTAATCGGCATAAACTCACCGACGACGATTAATTCAGGCTTTTTATCATTATTTAAGTCATAAAAAGCGGCATCAGTGACCATGCCGATTTTGGAAAGGGTGGGAGCAAGAGTCGAAGTTTGGTCTAAAAAATTGCCTTTTCCGTCATTTATGAGCAACATACTGAGAGGTATCTCTGGATAACGACCGACATTCACACGACCGCCGACAAATAAATCGGGTTTGCCGTCGCCATTGATATCTGCCGCTTTGACACAACTTTTACTGCTAAGGTTTTTAGGCAATGCATTGGCGTTTTTAGTGAAATTGCCTTTGCCATCATTGATATAGAGACGGTCTTGTAAAGCAGCATCTTCTGGTTGAAAATTGGCATAACCGCCGCTGCACACGTATAAATCAAGGAAATTATCGCCATTTGCATCAAAAAACAAGGCGTATGCGTCTTCGCTTTGTTTGTCGGTTACAAAAGTGGCTTGTGGTTTTGGAGTGAAAGAGCCGTTTTTATTTTGGATGAATAAAGCACCTGCTTGACCACTTGCGCCACCGACATAAACATCTTCTAACCCATCGCCATTGACATCGCCTTTTGTCAAACATGGACTGACGAAAGACAGAGGATTGGTGAGTAATGGCTGTCTTTTAAAGTCATTTAGGACGTTTTTA
>JAYTMI010000777.1:0-1640 GCA_043728625.1 Saprospiraceae bacterium
ACCTACTATATAAGCCCCTAAAAAAACTGACACTATAATACGACCGCTTCCTACTCCTGTTATGACCAAAATAAAAGCACCAATTAGACAAGCCAAAACGCTGGTTTCGCCCACAGAGCCTTGCTCAAAACCCCAAAAGAGGGTCATAGCATCGGGCAATTGATGGAAATTCGCATCGAAAGTGACCAAATTGGTAGCACCAGAATAACCATCTACAATCTGCCGACCCGCTTCAGGTGAAAGGTCTGTCCATATATCGCCTGAGAGATAGGCTGGGAATGCAAAAAACAAAAAGGCACGCGCCAATAATGCCGGATTCATAAAATTGAAACCCGTACCGCCAAAGACTTCTTTACCCAATAAAGTACAAAATATGGCACCCATTGCAATCATCCACAAGGGCGTTGTAACAGGCAAAGTGAGTGGAATAAGCAAACCCGTTACCAAATAGCCTTCACTGACGGGATGATGCCGCAATATTGAAAAAATGAATTCAACGCCCAATCCTGCCGCATAACTGACAATTATCATAGGCAAAACTTTCCAAAAACCAAAGAGGATATTTTGAAATAGACTTTCTTCCATGCCAAACGCCTTGTAATGTTGACTTCCGACGTTCCACATCCCGAAGAGTAAACAGGGCACAAGCGAGATGATGACCGTGAACATGGTGCGTTTCAAATCCATCGCATCGCGTATGTGTACACCCTTACCCGTCGTTGTAGCACCGGGTACAAAAAGGAATGTTTCGAGGGCATCAAACCCGTAATGTAATTTTTCAAACCGACCGCCTTTTGAAAAGTGCGGGCGGACGTCGTCTAATAGGTTTCTCAGCAGCTTCATAGTACAATTAGGTGTAATGTTCTTGATTCGAAAAATTGAATGATAAATTTTTAAAATTCATAATTTATCATTCCTCATTCCTCATTAACTCAACTTTCTAATCTCATCATTTCTAAACCCTCGGCAATGATATTTTGGACATCAATTTTGGAGGTGCAGACAAATTCGCATAAAGCAAAATCCTCTTCCGCTACTTCATAAATGCCGAGTTGTTCCATTCTTTCAACATCTTTTGCTAAAATCGCTTTCAATAAATAAACTGGCAGAATATTCATAGGCAATACTTTTTCATATTGTCCCGACATGACAAATGGTCGCTCTTCGCCATGTGTATTGGTATCCAAATCATACTTTTTGTTTTTAGCAAGCCATGAAAAAAAGGTGCGGGAAAGACTTAATTTCTTGAATCCGGGCAACAACCAACCTAAAAATTCGGGCTTGTCGCCTTCGGGCAATACCGTTATCTGATTGGTATAAAAAGATAAATGCGCATTATCATGCACTCGGCGTCCGTGCAAAACATTGCCTTCAATAATGCGATTATTTTCAATCCAAATATCATCTTCGAGCATACTACCGAGGTGTTGACCCGTTTGCATCCTATAATATAGAGGCTCATGGACTTGCGAACCTGTCAAAGCCACTATGCGCTCAGCCCGATAGCGACCTTCGTTGAACAGTCTGCCGATAATAATGATGTCTTGCGGATGCACCGTCCAAACGACCTCACCACTTTTAATGGGGTCAATATGATGAATCTGAATACCAACATTGCCCGCAGGATGTGGTCCGTTGAA
>JAYTMI010000778.1:0-2196 GCA_043728625.1 Saprospiraceae bacterium
GATAGATAAACTGGTATATGGGCTATATGGCTTGACGGTGGAGGAGATAGGGATTATAGAAAAGGCGGTGAAATAAAAAAGGGTGACAACCTGCCATATAATCCCTATTGTAACATTGACCCATTTTGACAATATCCCATAAAATTATTATCTTTGTGAAATAAATTTAAAGTGAATTAAAAATAGCCACCATGTCAATTGTCATTCAAATTAATAAAGACTTAGAGCAACGTTTACGTGAAAAAGCTTTAAAGCGCGGCATAGAGGTCAATCAGTATATTAGCCAGTTTTTAGAGCATATATTCCCCAATAATACAGCTGCTACTCAGCCCTCAGTATCAGACCGAGAAGCCAGTTTGCTGCAACAAATCAATTTAGATATTGCGCCTGAACAATGGCAATCTTATTTAAAACTGAAAGAAAAACAACAGAAAGGGAAACTCTCTAAAACTCAACAAGAGCAGTTTATTCAACTATGTGATGCTATTGAAAATGCTAATGTCAAACGGATTGCTGTTTTAGCAGAATTATCTCAAATAAGAAAAACACCTATTCGAGTTTTAATGGAACAACTCGGTTTAGCACCACATTATGAATAAAACGACGCGAAAAACCATAAAAATACAAGCCAATTATCTTTGTGAGTACTGCCTTTGCCCTGAATATTTCAGCCCAGACCCATTTGAAATAGATCATATTATTGCCCTATCAAAAGGTGGAAGTGATGATTTAATTAACCTCGCATTAACTTGTTCTGGGTGCAATGGTTATAAAAGTGACGCTATTCAAGCGATTGACCCTGGTTCGGCTCAAATAGTCCCTTTATTTAATCCACGCAAAGATATTTGGGCAGAACATTTTTGTTGGAATGAACATTTTACTCATATTTCAGGTCTTTCTCCCATCGGTAGAGCTACAATTGTTCGGCTGCGATTGAATAGATTAAATGTTGTTAATTTAAGGATTATTTTGAGGCAAGTCGGAGAGTTTCCCAATAATACCATCATAGGAAATTAGATTCGCTCGCGTTGAGTCTTCCTAAAACTAACCCTAAATCTACTCCTGAAAAGCGGGGTCGCTCGTTCGCAGTCTCTAACTGCGAATGCCTGTTTTAAGGTCTCATGGCCCCTCAGTATTTGTTATGAAATAGGAATGCGGATGACACGGATTGAGCGGATTACCATATCCGCTTTATAGACTTGCCAACCAAATAAATGTCAAATATAGCATCTTTGCTGATGATGTCCATATTTTCAGCAATTGCCTGAGAGGCAATTATCCTGTCAAAAGGGTCTCGATGATGAAAAGGAAGTTTATTTTGAATAACTGTATGAGCAAAATTAATAGGCAAAATTTCCATATCGTTTTCGGTGACATCTTCGATAATTAAATCATAAGCACCTACAATGGTCAGTTTATTAAGGGCTGTTTTTATAGAGATTTCCCAAAGACTTGCAATACTGATATAAATTTCGTTATTTTTATCAGTAATCAGCTGCTTTGCTACGCTACTTATGTCAGTTGCGCCTTCACTAAACCATAAGAAGGTATGCGTATCAATTAAGTATTTCATAATTACATATAGTCTTTAAAATCGTCAAGAGGGGCATCAAAATCTGGGGCAAGTGTGTACCGACCTTTTGACCTTCCAAAAACTCTTTCACCTTTGGTTTTTTCTGTTTTTTTAAACGAATAATCTTGCTTTAAAAAAACAATAAAGTGTAACACCTCTTTTTTGAGGCTCTCAGGCAGTTGATAAATTTCCGATAAAATCATTTTTTCTGTCATGTCTTGCATATTTAAGTGAGTATGTGAGTTTAAAACGATTGGTACTGTAAAGATAAGATAAAGTTAAATTCGTGACAAATTTTAAATTAAAAAAGAACATTAACAATGCGAAGTAAATGATAGTCACATTGACCCATTTTGACATTAGGTATCGACTCAATATTGGTGACAAAAAATTTAATGAAGAAATTATTGAATCAGTAGAAAAAATAATAACTTTAATTTTAAAATAGAGAAAATGGCAAAAAAAAATCAACACGTCGTACCATTGGGAAATGGGTGGGCAGTAAAAGGAGAAGGTAATTCTAAATATACAGCCATAACAGAAAGAAAAACTGAAGCCATAATTATTGCAAGAAGTATTGCAAAAAATAATAAATCTGAAATAATAATTCACGGCAAAGACGG
>JAYTMI010000779.1:0-2202 GCA_043728625.1 Saprospiraceae bacterium
CCTATTGCCAAGCGGCAAATATGGATATAATTGATTTAAAATCAATTATTTATGAAAATACTAAAAAAAAAATTGACACGAATTTTAGATGAAAAATTAATTCGTGTAATTAGTGAAATTCGTGTCAAAAAACCTCACTCCGCTTTCTCCAAAACAGGCACTAAATGGTCAATTTCCTTTTTCTCAAAAGTATCCAAATGACCTAAATCCACAGTTGCCTGCCCCTCAGTATCGAAGCCAAAAATACGGATAAACTTTGCGCCCCATTCTATTTCGTCGAGCGAATAAGAATATCTTGAAAATACATTTTGGTCAAAAGTTTCATCAAAACCACTCATCAAAATCATCACTTCCGGCAATGACTTTTCAAAATCTGCTTGATTCATGCCATCAAAAGGGCTGTTTTCATCAATTGGATGTACAATTGTCCATGACGAAGGAAAAAAGGTAATCGTATCACGTTCTAAAGCCAATGACATAAAGCGTCGAACAGGTTGCCCCGAAGCATCAAGCGACTCAAAATCGAGCAGACTGGTAGTGATTTGTGCTTTCATATTCATCAAACTTGTGTTATACGTGTTGGCAATCCGAATCATCAAACCTGTTATTTCCTGCCCTTGCCAAGTATAGGGGGCAACGACTGCTTTTTTTGAAAAAATAAGAATCGAAGGTGCTTTTGAGAATCGAGCATACAAAATGCCTGTAATGATGGCAAAACTCATCAAACCGACTAGGGCTTCAAACGACGCAACGGCACTGGCACCAAAACCAATCGGATTGACGCGCCCATACCCCACAGTCGTGAGGGTTTGCGCCGAAAAGAAATAGACTTCCCAAAATTCATTTATGCCCCTTTCAAAATTCATACCTGTCAGTTCATGGATACCCACCATATAATATACAGCTACAAAAATGGCATTGACCAAACTGTACCACAATATAATGACCAGCATCAAACGCAGCCAAGTTGCTGTAATCAAAAAATGAAAAACATTAAAGGTTTGATAAAACGGCAAGCCGATACGGGTATAATTATACGTGCCATCGGGGTTAATCAGCCTGCGTTGTCGGGCGTCAGTTGTGCCAAAACCGAGTTCTTTGCTCTGATGTTGGAGTGCTTTTCTATTAAAAAAACGTGTTGCTTTTGCCATAAATAATTGCCAATCAATTGGTTATAAAAAATATAAAATTATACATTTTTTTGTCATTTTGAACGCAGTGAAAGAATCTGTATAATAATTTCATTCAGATTCTTTCACTGCGTTCAAAATGACAAAAAAACGCTCTTATGAAGCTGGAAACTCCACAAAATTACGCGGTGTTTCGTAAAGCCTCACTTTTATATCAAATTCTAGTTCAATGCACCCCCTCAGTATTTTCCATATTACGACGGCAATATTCTCTGCCGAAGGGTTCAAATCACGGAATTCAACAGTGTCTATATTGAGATTTTTATGATCAAAACGATACTCAATTTCTTCTTTTATGATTTTTGAGAGTTTACCTAAATCATAGACATAGCCCGTTTCAGGGTCAATATCGCCTGTAATTTTTACTTCCAATTCATAATTATGACCATGATAGTTGGGATTGTTACATAAACCAAACACCTCACGGTTTTTTTCATCAGTCCATTTAGGGTTGTGCAAACGGTGGGCGGCATTAAAATGTGCTTTTCGAAAAACGGAAACTTTCATGTTGAATGCGTGAATAAGTGATTGAATGATTTTTCTAACAAAAATAGCAAAGCAAAGTTTTAACAGAAAGACAAAAGGCGTTTAATTGTAAAAATACCTTTTTCGTCGTCTATCTCACCAACTCTGTCGTGTTTTAAGTCTCCTCATGGATTGAAAGAGTTAAAAAAGTGTTATCTTAACGGTTATTTATAAAACAATTATTCACCTTATTTTAAATAGAAAGACACATGACATTAGTTATTTTGGGCTGTATTCTTTTAGCCGTCAGCTACGTTTTAATGGGTTTGGACAATCGCCCATTAGCACAGGCATCGAAAAGTGTTCGTATGGTTAGTTTTGCTGTTATTGCCCTTGGTTTATTGATGGCTTGTATCAAGCAGATTGATGCGGGCGAAGTAGGCGTACAAAAACTGTTTGGTAAAGTCGAAGACCGTGTTTTAGAAAGCGGTTTGAATTTCGTCAATCCGCTTGTCAGCGTGACGGATATGAATATTCAAACACAAAA